>CAZFSH010000094.1:0-9527 GCA_964521935.1 uncultured Propionivibrio sp. | reverse complement strand
CCATGGCGGACATGGCGAATCTGGCCAAGGTCGAGCGTGCCTGGCGTGAGCTCAAGTCGGTGCTCGATCCGGATGAAAAAATCACGCCCGTGACTTACATCAATTCGGCCGCCGATCTCAAAGCGTTCTGCGGCGAGCATGGCGGCATCGTGTGCACTTCCTCGAATGCGCGCACGATACTGGAGTGGTCGTTCAAGCAGCGCGAAAAAGTGCTGTTCTTCCCTGATCAGCACCTCGGGCGCTGGAGCGGCCACCAGATGGGCATCCCGCTCGAGGACATGGTGATCTGGAATCCGGATCAGGAAATGGGCGGTCTGACTCGTGAGCAGATCGAAAAAGCCAAGATCATCCTCTGGCACGGCTACTGTTCCGTGCATCAGATGTTCCAGCCGCGCGACATCATCAAGTTTCGTAATCAGTACCCGGACGGCATCGTCATCAGCCATCCGGAAGCGCCGTTTGAAGTGTGCAAGCAGTCCGACTACGTCGGCAGCACCGAGTACATTTTGCAGACGGTGAAAGCGGCGCCACCGAACACGCGCTGGCTGGTCGGCACCGAGCTGAACCTGGTTGAGCGTCTGGCGAAAGAAGTTGCCCACGAAGGCAAGATCGTGCAGTTCATGGCCAGCACCATCTGCATGTGCTCGACCATGCAGCGGATCGACCCGCAGCATCTGGCCTGGACGCTGGAGAATCTGGTCGCCGGTAAAGTCGTCAATCAGATCAGTGTGCCGGAGCATGAAGCCAAGCTGGCCAAAGTTTCTTTGGAGCGCATGCTCGCGGTGTCCTGAACCGTCATCCTCCCCAGCTTTTGCGCCGTTCCACAGCTACTGACTTTTTGAGGAACCTCGATGGAAACCACCTTGCTCGGTCGCAGCGATCTGCGTGTTTCAACAGTCTGCCTCGGGACCATGACCTGGGGTACGCAAAATAGCGAGGCCGATGCGCATGCTCAGTTGGACTACGCGTTGGCGGCCGGGGTTAACTTCATCGACACCGCCGAGATGTACTCGGTGCCGCCGACGCCAGAAAGTTACGGCAAGACCGAGCGCTACATCGGCACCTGGCTGCGCCGACAGGCGCGTGACAAAATTGTGCTGGCGACCAAAGCCGCCGGCCCGGGGCGGCCGATGCACTGGATACGCAACAGCCAAACGCACTTCACGCGGCAAAATCTGGAAGCCGCCGTTGATGCCTCGCTGCAACGCCTGCAGACCGATTACATCGACCTCTATCAGTTGCATTGGCCTGATCGCAATACGCCGACCTTTGGCGCGGTCCAGTTTGATCCCAGCCAAGAGCGCGAGACCACGCCGATTCGCGAAACCCTGGAGGCACTGGCTGCTCTCGTGGTCGCTGGCAAGATCCGTTACGTTGGCTTATCCAACGAAACGGCCTGGGGTGTCATGCGCTTCACGCAACTGGCTGACGAGCTAAAACTGCCGCGCATTGTCAGCGTGCAGAACGCCTACAGCCTGCTCAATCGCAGCTGGGAAATGGGCTTGGCGGAAATCGGTTTTCGCGAGCAGGTGTCGCTGCTGCCTTACTCCGTGCTGGGTTTTGGCTTGCTCACGGGCAAGTATCTGGACAACCCGCAGGCCGAGGGCCGCCTCAATGCCTTCGCTGGTTTTGCCCAGCGTTACAGCAAGCCCAATGTCGCGCCGGCAGTGGCTGATTATGTTGCGCTGGCTCGCCGTCATGGCTTGACGCCGGCGCAGCTGGCCCAAGCTTTTGTTGCCTCGCGCTGGTTTGTCGGCAGCACCATCATTGGCGCTACCACGCTCGCGCAACTGGCTGAAAATATTGCGGCGTGCCAGCTACGCTTGAGTGACGCGGTGCTGCAGGAGATTGATCAGCTGCACCATCGTTACGGTAACGCGGCGCCGTGATGGTGATACACCGCTATTCGCCGTGAAACGCCTGCGGATCGCCACCTGGAATATTCATAAGGGCTTCTCGGCCTTCAATCGCCGCGTCATTGTGCATGCGCTACGCGAACGTTTGCGTGCGCTGGATGCCGACATCGTTTTCCTCCAGGAAGTGCAAGGTTTGCATGCCCAGCATGCTGACAAGCATAGCGACTGGCCGGCGGTGCCACAGCATGAGTTTCTCGCCGAAGAAGTGTGGGCGCATTCGGCTTACGGGCGCAACGTGGTGTATGACCATGGTCATCACGGCAATGCCATCCTTTCGCGCTTTCCCATCGTGCATGAACACAATCAGGATGTGACGCATTTGCGCTTTGAAAAGCGTGGCCTGCTGCACTGTGCGATCAAACTACCCGGCGTCAGTCAGCCCCTGCATTGCGTCTGCGTGCATCTGTCCTTGTTGGCGCGTTCGCGTCGGCATCAGGCCGATGCCTTGGCCGAGCGTATTGCCAGCGTGGTGCCGGCAACGGCGCCTTTGCTCATTGCCGGCGATTTCAACGACTGGGGCAATCAGGCGGGGCCGCGTCTTGCCGAACGCTTGCACCTGGACGAGGCACATGCATTGGTGCATCGGCATCCGGCGTTGAGCTTTCCGGCGCGCTTGCCCTTGCTGCCGCTCGATCGTATCTATGTGCGCGGTTTGGACGTTATCCATAGCGGCATTCACCGTGGCACGGCCTGGGCGCGGCTTTCCGACCACGCGCCGCTGTCTGCGGACGTGCTCTTGCCATGATGCGTCGATGACCGGGCCATGATGCTCAGTGATCGCGCCAGCTACGTCTGGCAGGGTCTGGTGCGGACGCCTTTCGTCGCCGGCAATCGCTTGCAGTTGCTCGAATCAGGCGTGGCGTTCTTTCCGGCGTTGATTGCGGCGATTGATGCCGCGCAGGAGGAAGTGCACCTCGAAACCTATATTTTCGCCGACGACACCGCTGGCCGCGCGGTGCTCGCGGCATTGTGTGCAGCGGGCAAGCGTGGGGTGACGGTACGGGTGCTGGTGGATGGGTTTGGCGCGCGTGAATTTCACGATACCCTGGGTGTGGCGCTGAAAAAATCCGGGGGTGAAGTGCTGGTCTATCGCCCCGATATCGCCCGCTTTGTCCTCGCCCGGAGGCGCTTGCGCCGCTTGCATCGCAAGCTGGTGGTGATAGACGGGCGCATCGGTTTTATTGGCGGCATCAATATCATTGATGACTACGACATGGGCAACACGCCGCATCAGGTGCCACCGCGGTTTGATTACGCCGTGCGCGTCGAAGGCCCGGTGGTCGATGCGCTGCATGAGTCAGTGCGCAAAGTTTGGCGGCTGGTACGCTGGGCCACGTTTGGTGCCCGCCCGCCGCCGCCGGCCCCGCTCAAGCGCTGGTCAAACACCGCGCATCAGGTTCACACCTCAATGAGTGACAGCGATAGCGACAGTGCCAGTCTTATCGCCCATGCCGGCATTAGCGCCCGTCTTATCGAGCGCGATAACCTGCGCCATCGGCACGCCATCGAAGCCGCTTATCTGGCGGCGATCAACGCGGCACGCAGCGAGATCATTCTGGCTAACGCCTATTTTTTGCCCGGCCGTCGATTTCGCCGGGCGCTCGAAGCAGCGGCGCAGCGCGGCGTGCGGGTGACCTTGCTGCTGCAAGGGCGCGTCGAGTATGCGCTGCTCCATTACGCGACCCTTGGCTTGTATCGTATGCTCATGAAGTATGGCATCGAGATCGTCGAATACCGGGCCAGCTTTCTGCACGCCAAAGTGGCGGTCATTGACGGCGAGTGGGCGACGGTGGGTTCCTCGAACATTGACCCGTTCAGCCTGTTGCTGGCGCGCGAAGCCAATATCGAAGTGAGCGACGCCGGTTTTGCTGGCGAACTGCGCCGCAGTTTACTGGCGGCCATTGTGCGTGGTGGCGTGGTTTTGCGCGCTGAAGATATTCAGCGTTGGCCCTGGTGGCAGCGCGGGCTGACGCGTATCGCGTATGTAGCCGTGCGCTGGCTGGTGCGCTTTGGCCGCGATGTGGATGGTGATGTGGGAGGCGGGGTGGAAGGAAGTGCGGGCCAATGAGTGCGCGAATTTTTATTCTTTGCCTGACGCTGCTCGCCGGTTGCAGCAGTTTGCCCGAGCCGGCAAAAATCAGCCCCCGTGACACGGCGCCCGTGGTGTCGGAACAGGCGCGCGACGTCGTGTTCACCGCCTTGAACTTACTGGAAACAGGTTACAAGTTCGGCGGTAAAAATCCCGAAGCGGGGCTCGATTGCAGTGGCATGGTGAACTATGTGTTTCATTCGGCACTGCAACGCAAACTGGGCGGCTCGGCGGCGGATATCGCCCGCCGAGGGCGACCGGTGTCATTGAGTGATGCGCAGCCCGGTGATCTGGTGTTTTTCAATACGCAAAATGCGCCGCATTCGCACGTAGGCATTTACCTGGGCGACGCGCGTTTCATTCACGCGCCCAGCAGCAAGGGCAAGGTGCGCATTGATCGCGTCGACGTCGGTTGGTTTGCACCGCGCATGACCGAGCTGCGGCGCTATCTGGAGTAGCCTCGGTTTAGCCAGTCTGCGCTGGTGGCGCAGACTGCTGCGCCCGATAACGCTTGAGCGCGCGTAATTCGCGGCGCAGCGTCAGGAGCTTCCATTGCGCGCGGGCGAGCATGAAAATGCTTGCGGCAAGAAGGGCGCCGCTCAGTGGTTGCAGATAATCCGTGGCGAAATAATGCAGCGCAAGGTATGACAGTGCGGCAATGCCTACGGTAATGCCGGTCAGTGTTCCCAAGGTTCCAAATTCGCTCAATGAGTGGTTGCGGTGCTGAGTGGCCTCGGCGTTGCTGCCGGTGCCCCGGCCCCCGCCCCGGCCTTTTTCGGCTGCCTCCTGCGCGGGCCGCACCACCACATCAAAATCCATTCCGGCTGCTTCGGTGACCAGGCTGAGCGTGGCCAGGGAGAGATTTTCTTTGCCCCCGAGTACGCGCGTCAGACGCCCCGGCTTCCAGCCCAAGCGTTGCGCCAGTTCGGCGCGGTCGATTTGCTGATCAGCCAGCATGCCTTCCAGCAGCTCCGCGACGGCGCGTTGTTTTTGCAAGCGCGCGGGGGTATTCATCTGCGTGCCGGAAGGTTCTGCCTCGGCCGCGCATTCCTCGTCGGTCGTCCTGCCTTGTGCTTCACTCATGGGGAGCGCTATCGTGGTTCTTATTCAGCCAGTTCAGCAAAATGGCATACAGGGCATCGCGTGCGACGGGTTTGCCGATGTGACCATTCATGCCGGCCTCAAGGCAGCGGCGTTGGTCGTCGTCAAAGACGTTGGCGCTGAGTGCCAGAATCGGTGTGTGCTGATACCGGGGCAAGGCGCGAATCCGGCGCGTGGCGGCGAGCCCGTCCAGCACCGGCATTTGCATATCCATCAAGATCAGCGCGTAGTGTTGCTGACCGGCCCGTTCGACGGCATCGAGACCGTTTTCCACCACGTCGGTAAGGAGTCCGACGCTCTCCAGCCATTCGCTGACGATTTCACAATTCAGCGGCTCGTCATCTGCAATCAAGATGCGCGTGCCGGCATATTTTTCCAGCAACACGGTTGCCGGTGGCGTGGTGGTATCGCTCACCACGGGGCTGGCAAGACCAGCACGGTCGAAGCGTGCGGTGAGCCAGAAGGTGCTGCCGCCACCGGGGCTGCTGTGCACGCCGACATCGCCGCCCATGAGCATTGCCAGACGTTTCGAGATGGCCAAGCCCAGTCCGGTGCCGCCGTATTTTCGGGTGTTCGAGCTGTCGACTTGCGTGAAGGAATGGAAGAGCTCGCTTTGCTGTTCGGAGGCAATGCCGATGCCCTGGTCGCTAACGGCAATACGGAGCAGCAGACTCTCTGGCGTGGGCGTGGCGTCGTCGAGCAATTCCGCCTGCAGCAGGATTTCGCCGCGCTCGGAAAACTTGATCGCATTGGCCACAAAGTTGAGCAGCACCTGCTGCAAGCGAAAGCCGTCGCCATGCAGTTGGGCGGGTATCGCGGCCGCGATTTGCTTGCGCAATAACAAGCCCTTGGCCGCGGCGGCGTCTTCCTGCATGCGCAGGGTGTCATCGAACACTTGCACGAGCGAGAAATCGAACTCGTGCAGCTCCAACCGCCCCGCTTCAATTTTCGAGATGTCGAGAATATTGTTGATGATGCCCAGCAAGTGCTGTGAAGCCTTGTTGCTTTTTTGCAGTTGCTGAATCTGCTTCGGGTCAGTCGCCCGGCGCAGTGCCAGGTCGGTCATGCCAATGATGGCGGTCATTGGTGTGCGCAGTTCATGACTCATGTTCGACAAGAAGGTGCTCTTGGCCCGGCTGGCGGCCTCGGCAGCCTCTTTGGCCTCGAGCAATTCTTCGGTGCGCGTGGCGACCAGTGCTTCCAGATTGGCGCGATGCGCCTCCAGTTCGCGCTCGGCGGCTTTGCGCTCGGTAATGTCGTAGAGCACCACCAGATGTTCGTGATCAAACTCCCGCTCCATGCTGGCCGAGCAGAGAAACGTGCCAACCGTGCCGTTTTTGCGCTGAATGTTGATCTCCATCGGCACAAAGGCGCTGCCACTGGCTTTCGCGTCTCGCGCACGCTCCAGCCATTGCGTGGTGACCCATTGACGGTAGGCCGGATCGGGGTAGGCCAAGGGCCACCAGTCGTTCAGCGTCGGGATGTCCGCCGGCAGATAGCCAAGCGTACTGGTGAAGGCCGGGTTGATCAGCGTGATATTGCCGGCGTCATCGTTCAGACACAAGGGCACGGGTGAGGCATTGAGAATGGCACGGGCGCGAAATTCACTACGTTGCAAAGCTTCCTGGCGTTCGCCGATGACGGCGAGCAAGCGATTGAAACTGGTCAGCAAATTACCGATCTCATCGTTGGCCGTCACCGCCAAGGCCTTCGGTGGTGTCGTCGATTCAGAGAGCTCGCGCAGCGTGTGCACGGCCGCGATCATTGGTGCGAACTGTCGGCGCAGCATGGCGAAAATGATCAGGCTGGTCAGCGCAGCGAGCACGGCGGCAGCGATCCACAAGCGGCGGCGTGCCGTATCGAGGGGCGCGAAGGCTTCCGTGGTATCCATCGTCGCGACCAGATACCAGTCGGCAGTCGGGATGTGTTTGACCGAAATCAGCACTTCCTTGCCCTGCGGATTAATGAAAATGCTGCTGCCCTCGGCGCCGTCGACGTAGTAGTCGATGACCGGGCTGACGCCGCGCGGCGGCAAGGTTTCCATGATGCGGCTTTTTTCGGTAGCCGAGACCACGATGCGGTGCTTGCTGGAAATCAGCAGGTAGCCACCGCTGAGCCCATAGGACTTGCTTACCTTGTCGAGAAAGCTGGATTTGCTCAGATCGGTGACGCCAACCAGGGCACCGATGATGCGCCCGCTTTCATCCCGGATCGGGGTCGCCATGGTTATGACGGCCGCGTTTATTTTCTTGCCCATTACCGGCTTGCTGATGGAGGAAATGCCCTCCTTGAGCGCCCGCGCTACGCTGTCTCGATCAGCATAATGGGTGCCGACGCGGCCTACCTCCACCGGCAGCGAGGCAACGGCGGTGCCCTGTGCATCGGTAATGAAGGCCCCGGCGTTGAACCGGCGATGAAAAATACGTCGCTCAACCAGGTATTTTTGTGCAGCGGCTGGCTGCGCGATCATGGCAGGAGTGATATAGCTACCAATCTGTCTTAGCTCGTCCAGGCGTTGGCTGACATCGCGGTCCACTTCTTCCGCCAGAACCGCCGCGACAGAAAACTGCTGCTGGCTTAGCGCGTCGCGCAGATCGTCGTGCAGTGCGCTCTGGGTGTACCAGGCCAGAGCGCCGATGCCCAGCAGCAAAACCACCAGCGTTAGCGCGGTGACGCGGGTCGCGATGGAGTTCAGTAGTCGCTGCGATAAGCTGCGGTGTTCGGCAGGCGCTGGGGGAACGTGGGAGGGGGTGGAGCGGTAAGGGGTGGCGGGGGCAGTCATGCGGAGGCGGAGTTTTTTGCAAACGCAGTGTCGTGAACGTATTAGTGCGCAACCCTAGCAGTTTTCCACCTTTACGTCGCCTTGTTTGCCGTATTTTCCGACGCATCATTGAGCAGCAGGCAGCACAATTGTGCCGCAATCGCTTCCGGTGTGTGCGAGCCGGTGGGCCGGTACCACTGGGTGGACCAGTTCATAGCGCCGAGTAGCAGCAGGCGGGTCAGGTGCATGTCGCCACGCAGCAGTTTGGCCTCGGCCAACTCGCCCAGCGTTGCGCTCCACAGGCGCTCGTAGGCATCTTTTTGCTCCTGCACTTGTTGCCACGCCTCGGGGTCGAGCGCGGCGCATTCGCGAATTGCCGCCGCGGCGAAGTCCCGGCCCTCTGGCCCGAGCAAGGCATTGATGTGCGCATGGACCATGGCCTCGAAGCGCGCGCGCGGCGCGGTCTGCCCGGCCGCGGCCTGCGCCACGGTGTCATGAATGCTCTGCATGCCATCCAACACCACCGCGAGCAGCATGTCGTGCTTGGTTTTGAAGTGATAGAAGGGCGAGCCGGAGCGCATGTTCACCGCTGCCGCAATGTCACGAATCGTGGTGCCCTTGTAACCCTTTTCGCGGAACAGGCGGCCGGCGGCGCGCAGGATGTCGCCACGGCGGTTGCCGTCTTCGTTGATCGGGGTGTCTGCCTTGTTACTCGAATCGTCCATGCCGTCCTTTTCCTTCGTGAAAGCGTGTGGCGCCGGCGACGGTTTCGCCGCTGGCCATGACGGCGGTGCCGCCGATAAATTCGTTGCGGATCGCGGCGGCCTGATCCATGCCCCATTGCGCGTAGCTCGATAGCCGGTCAGCACGCAAACAACGCTGCGGGAAGGCGGCGATCTGTGCCGCCAGCGCTTGCGCTTCGGCGCGCGCAGCACCGTCGGGGACGACGCGATTGGCCAAACCCCAGTCGAGAGCTTCAGCGGCACCCACCGGGCGGCCGGTCAGAATCATGTCGGACGCGCGCGAGTGGCCGATCAAACGCGGCAAGCGCACGGTGCCACCATCAATGAGCGGGACGCCCCAGCGCCGGCAGAACACGCCAAAGGTCGCCGATTGTTCGACAACGCGCAGGTCGCACCACAGGGCCAGCTCCAGTCCGCCCGCGACGGCATAGCCATCGACCGCAGCGATCACCGGTTTGGACAGAAGGAGGCGTGATGGCCCTAGCGGACCGTGCTTGCTGTCTTCGGTGAGGTTCCAGGAACTGATGTCGGTCGAAACGGCGTGCAAATCGGCCCCTGCGCAAAACGTGCCGCCATTGCCGCAGAGCACGGCGACCGAGGCACTGTCATCCCGGTCGAACGCCTCAAAGGCTGCTACCAGCGCCAATGCCGTTTCTGGGTTGACCGCATTGCGGACTTCCGGCCGATTGATGATGACCGTCGTGACCGCGCTATTTTTTTCAACAATGACGCTCATAGTGCCGCTGCCGGCCAGGCACGGTTGATAAGGGCGCTGACATGCGGCAAGACGCTGGAGGGCAAAACGCCGAACGCGGCCCCCCACTCGCGACTGGCCAAACGCGTGCGGCAAAAGCTCTCGGACACAAAGCCAGGCGCGTGTTGCAAGAGCAGCGCCGCTTGCACGGCCAGGGCGATGT
>CAZFSH010000093.1:0-9543 GCA_964521935.1 uncultured Propionivibrio sp. | reverse complement strand
GTTTTCACGCGAGGAAATCCTTAATCCCACCGGCTGGGTGCTGCTCAATTACCTCATGGACCCGCGCACCGGTCTTGGACGTTTCCGGGAGTTCCGCATCAGTAACTATCAACTGATGATGGACCTGATCAAGTACTGCCATAACCATGGCATTGAGGACATTCTGCAGTTGCCGGATGTGAAAGAGCGTGTCGACCTGTACATGGAACACGCCGTCAAAGCCAAGGAGCAAATTCAGCGCTGCTCGACGGTGCATAAAAACTTGGTCGTGTTGGACCTGCGTAATGAAGAAACGATTTACGCGACCAACCGTTTCATGATCTACGCACTCTTTCCGCAAACCAATATTTCGATCCACATTCTGTGGGGCGTGCAGAAGCAAAACACGGTATTTGCTACCGGCAAATCAATTATTGATCGTTCATCGAAGACGGTGGTCGGCGAGTTGATGCTGAAGTATGGTGGGGGTGGCCACCAAGCCGCTGGAACGTGCCAGATTGACAATGACAAAGCGGAGGCGGTGCTCAAGGAGTTGATCAGCCAGATCAACGCTGACGGTTAAGTTATCGACGGGGTTGAGTAGAAAAGTCAGCTTCTGTGGGACGGCGCTTGTGCAGAGGGCAAGCGCCGTTTTGCGTTTACAAGCGCCAGGCCAGCATTTCGTCAGCGGTACGCAGGCGTTCGGCGAGCACTGAGGCGACATTGCGATATACCTTCAAGCCGATGTCTGGTTTGTTGTTCATTACCTGGTCACTGATGCGCACCAACACGCAGTCGCTGTCTGCCGTCACACTGGCACTGCGCGCGCCATTATCAACCAGCGCCATTTCGCCGAAACTATCTGCGGAACTCAGGCGTGCAAGTTCGACTTGGCCGTCGCGGCCGGCTTTGCTGACAGAGGCTTCGCCGTTGAGAATAATGTACATGTGCGTGCCGCCGGTGGTTCCCTCTTTGACAATGACATGACCGGGCGCGAAGGAGCATTTTTCGGCACTGCTCAACAGTTCGCTAATCTCTGCAGGAGTGAGGCCTTTGAATGCTTTGACTCGTTCAGCCAAACGAAACAGCAAGCGCTGCATATCATGAAAAGTGAATTGTTCGCGTATCCAGTTCATGAGCGGCGATCCTTTGTGTTAGCGCTATATCGTCAGCGCGCTGAGCAAGTCTTGCTCAAGGCGCACCAAGGCTGAGGCGGTGTCAAGCTTTTTACCACTAATGAGAAATACGTCTTCCACGCGTTCGCCTAGTGTGGCGACTTTGGCGGTGTGTAGGCGCACATCGTGTTCAGAAAAAATGCGCGCGAGGGCATAAAGCAACCCGGCACGGTCAGCGGCGGTGACGTTGAGTACGTAATGGCCGCCGCGTTCATCGTGGCGGATTTCGACTTCTGGGGTGATGGGGAAGTGTTTGACCTGGCGCGAAAGCCGTGAAGTTGGCGTCGGTGGCAAGGTCGTGAGCGTGGTTAATTGCTGCGTCAGCTCATGTTCCAGTAGCGACGCTGTGTCGCGGTAGTCTTCAACGGTGTCCGATACCACAATGAAGCTATCTAGTGCGTAGCCGTGCCGCGTGGTGTGAATTTTGGCGTCGGCAATGCCATAGCCGAGCCGGGAAAAAACGTAGCACAGGCGGGCAAAGAGTTGTGGCTGATCCGCTACATAGACCATGACTTGCAAGCCATTGACATGCGGCACCAACCGGGCATTGACGACGGGTGTCGGCGAATCTGGTCGGTGATAGAGTGTGCGCGTATGCCAGGCGATCTCTTCGCCGTCGTGGCGCATGAAGTAGCCGGTATCGAGCTGTTCCCACAGCGCATCTTCGACGCCAGGACGCATGCCGCGATGTCGAAGCAAGCGTCGCGCCTCTTCCTGCCGTTCAGCTACCCCGGTGACAGGCGCGGCTGACTCTCCCTGCAATACCGCTGAAGTCATACGGAAGAGGTCTTCCAGCAGCTTCGCTTTCCAGGAATTCCATACCTTGGGGCTGGTGCCGCGAATATCTGCAACCGTCAGCAAGTAGAGGGCGGTGAGGTTGCGATGACTGCCAACTGTATTGGCAAAACTGACGATAACGTCTGGATCAGCCAGATCCTGCTTTTGCGCAACCGATGACATGGTCAGATGCTGGGCAACGAGAAAGACGATCAATTCGGTATCTTCGGCTGAGACACCATGTTCGGTGCAAAACACGCGGGCGTCATTCATGCCCAGCTTGGAATGATCGCCACCGCGCCCTTTGGCAATATCGTGGAACAAGGCCGCGACATAGAGTACCCATGGGTGCTCAACCCCAGCCATTAGCCGTGAGCAAAACGGGTATTCGTGAGCGAACTCTGGCATGGCAAAGCGGCGCAAATTGCGTACAACTTGCAAGATGTGCTGGTCGACCGTGTAAGCATGAAACAGGTCATGCTGCATTTGCCCGACGATTTGACCAAAGGCGGGCAGATAGCGGCCGAGAATATCGTATTGGTTCATGCGTCGCAGCGCACGGATAAGGTGTCGTTGCTGAAACAGGCTAAGAAATAGTGCGCGATTTTCTGGCTTGGCGCGAAAACGCTCGTCAATGCTGCGCCGTGCGTGCCAGAGTGCACGCTGCGTGCGTGGCGTCATGCCATGCAGTTCGCCACGCTGCATTTGCAGCTTGAAGCACTCCAAAATGGCTTCCGGTGAGTTTTCAAAGACGGCGCTATCGCGAATATCGAGCAAGTCGCGCACCATCTGAAAGCGCTCGTTGATGACGATGGTCGCGGCAGTGCCATCGGGCGCCAGATATTCGGTGAGCGCCGGCAGCACCATGGCGTTGAGCAGGGTCACACGTCGGGCATTGCGGTAATACAGCTGCATCAGCACTTCAGAGGAGCGCCTTGTCTCGGTGGCTGTCAAGCCGATGGTTTTGGCGAGGCGTTCTTGATAATCGAACAGAACACGCTCTTCCCGGCGGCGCGTTAGCAAGTGCAGCTCGATACGCAACTCCTGCAGGCGACGCTCGGCTAATGCCAGTTGTCGCGCTTCAGTACTGCGGAGTAAGCCGGCCGTGGCGAGAGAGGCCCAATCATTCCCCACACCTGCCGCACGAGCGCCCCAAATGACTACTTGTAAATCGCGCAGCCCACCAGGGCTTTCCTTGCAGTTCGGTTCTAGCGCGTAGGGCGTGTCTTGGAAACGGGCATGACGTTCAGCCTGTTCCAGCAGCTTCGCCTTGAGAAATTTCGCCGGGTTCAGGGCGCTTTGGTAGGCCCGCTGAAACTGTGTGAATAGTTCGTGATCACCGGCCAACTGACGCGCCTCCAGCATCGCGGTCTCGATGGTGATGTCACCAGCCGCTTCGCTCAGGCATTCGGCTATGGTTCTGACACTGTGACCGATATCCAGACCGATATCCCATAAGGCACTAATAAAGGCACCGAGCTGGGCTTCATAGTTGGCCTGATCCACCTCATTCGGAGTGAGGATCAAGAGGTCTACATCGGAATAAGGATACAGTTCGCCGCGCCCGTAACCGCCAACGGCGGCGAGTGCGAGTCCTGCAGGTAAAGGCAATGATGACCAAATCGACTGAATTGCCGCGTCGACCAATTGAGCGCGGCCACTGAGTAGCTCCCATGCGTTACGTTTGGTTGCCCACTGTTCTTGTAGCCGTGCTTGACCGTTGGCCAGACTATTGCGGGCAGCCTGTTGCACCGCGAGTGCCGGGTTTGCGGTGGCGTTCATATCAGGGAGTAATGGTGATATTTGCCGGGCAGGGCGGGGCACCCGCTGATAAGGTCAATACTTCCACTCCGGTGTCTGTCACGCGTACGGTGTGTTCCCATTGGGCTGACAGGCTGCGATCTTTGGTGACGATGGTCCAGCCGTCGGACAGCTCCGAGATGGCCGCTTTGCCTGCATTAATCATGGGCTCAATGGTGAACACCATGCCGGTTTCAAGCGTTGGGCCTTCGGTTCCCTTGCCGTAGTGCACGACTTGCGGCTCTTCATGAAAGTTGCGCCCGATTCCGTGACCACAGAATTCGCGTACCACTGAATAGCCCGATCCTTCGGCGTGACGCTGTATGGCCGCGCCGATGGCACCGAGTTTGACCCCGGGTTTGACCTGGCTAATGCCTATCCACAGACATTCATGCGTAATGGTGACCAGTCGTTTGGCCAAAATCGATGCATCGCCCACGACAAACATGCGGCTGGTGTCGCCGTGCCAGCCATCCTTGATGGTCGTGATATCGAGATTAACAATGTCGCCTTTCTTCAACGGGCGATCATTCGGGACACCATGACAGACTTGATGGTTAACCGAGGTACATATCGACTTGGGATAAGGTTGGTAGCCAGGTGGGGCGTAGTTCAAGGGGGCTGGTATGCAGCCTTGCACATTGACCATATAGTCGTGGCAAAGCCGATCTAACTCTTCGGTAGTGACTCCCGGTTTGACAAAGGGGGCAATGTAGTCAAGCACTTCGCCCGCTAGGCGGCAGGCTGGACGCATGGCTTCGATGTCGGCGGGGGTTTTAAGGGTAATGGACATAGCAGGCTTGTTGGTAAAGATGAGGAAAGACGGAAAAAGACACGTCGCAGGCCTCATTCTAGGTGGAGTCGCTGGCCTGAACCGGTCTTTTGCTAAAAATCAGCTGCTTAACAGTGGGCTAACTGCTATACTTCGCGCGATTTATTTTGTATGCACCGTTCTCGCGAGAGAAAGAATGGGCTTTGGGCCCATTTTTTATTTGTACGTTTAAATGCATTTAGCTGAACTAATCGAAACGACTGTTATTGGCTTGGGATACGAACTTGTTGAGTTCGAGACCAGTCCCCGTGCGCGCTTGTTGCGCGTGTTTATTGACCGCCCTCAAGGTAACTTGTCTGGCATTGGTGTCGAAGATTGCGCCACGGTCAGCAACCAACTGGCACGTGTGTTTTTGGTGGAAAACATTGACTACGATCGCTTGGAGGTTTCATCGCCAGGCTTGGATCGGCCCTTGGTTCGTGCCGCCGACTACCAGCGTTTTGCCGGCGCAGAAATACAGCTCAAGTTGCGCATTCCATTGGGAAATCAGCGCAATTTTTCGGGAATTCTTGAGGGCTTGGTAGGGGATTCAACTGAAAACCCTGTCGTGGCTTTGCAAGTCGATGGTGCGCGCCATGAGTTCCCCTTAGAAAATATTGATCGGGCGCGCCTGATCCCGAAATTCTGAACATAGAAACATTGGAGAGTGTGAAATGAGCCGTGAAATTCTGCTGCTGGTTGATGCGTTGGCGCGTGAAAAGAATGTTCAGAAAGATATTGTTTTTGGTGCGCTTGAGCTGGCGCTCGCTTCCGCGACCAAAAAACGCATCAATGAAGAGTCCGATGTGCGTGTCGAGATTGACCGCGATACCGGAGAATATGAGTCATTCCGTCGTTGGTTGGTCGTGCCGGATGGCGCAGTTGAGCTTCCGGAGCAGCAGATAGCGCTGACCGAGGCCCGTGAGCAGGTTGATGATGTTGATCTCGATGACTACATTGAGGAAGGTATTGAGGCTGTTGATTTTGGGCGTATTGGCGCGCAGGCGGCCAAACAAGTAATTTTTCAGCGTATCCGTGACGCCGAGCGCGAGCAAGTGTTGAAAGACTTTTTGGATCGCAAGGAACATCTGGTGTCCGGCACGATTAAGCGCCTTGAGCGTGGAAATGCGATTGTCGAGGCGGGCCGCGTTGAGGCCTTGTTGCCGCGTGATCAAATGATTCCGAAAGAAAATCTGCGTCCGGGCGATCGCGTTCGCGGCTGGCTGCTGAAGATTGATCGTCAGGCGCGCGGTCCGCAGCTGATTTTGTCGCGTACGGCACCGGCATTCATCATGAAGCTGTTCGAATTGGAAGTGCCCGAGATTGAGGACGGTTTGCTGGAGATTAAAGCGGCTGCTCGTGACCCCGGTGTGCGCGCCAAAATTGCCGTCAAATCCAATGATCAGCGTATTGATTCGATCGGTACCTGTGTGGGCATGTTCGGCCGCGCGCACGGCACCGTCTCCGCCTGCGCGGTTCGCGCGTCACCGCAGTGACCAATGAGCTGTCGGGTGAGCGTGTCGACATTATTCACTGGTCAGCTGACCCAGCGCAGTTTGTAATTGGTGCCTTGGCGCCGGCTGAAGTACAAAGCATCCTGGTTGACGAAGAAAAGCACGCCATGGATGTGGTGGTTGATGAAGATAACCTGGCCATTGCCATTGGTCGTGGCGGTCAAAATGTGCGCTTGGCATCGGAATTGACTGGCTGGACGATCAATCTGATGACTGTCCAGGAGTCAAAAGAAAAATCGGAGTCTGAGCAGACTGTCATCCGCTCGCTGTTCATTGCACGCTTGGACGTGGATGAGGAAGTTGCCAATATCCTGATCGAAGAAGGTTTCTCGACGCTCGAGGAGATCGCCTACGTCCCGCTAGCTGAGATGCTGGAAATCGATGCTTTTGACGAAGCAACAGTGAATGAGCTGCGTGATCGTGCTCGTAATGCCTTGCTGACCGAGGCGATTGTTGATGAAGAACAGCTGGACAAAGTCGCTGAAGACTTGCTTTCGCTTGACGGCATG
Source organism: uncultured Propionivibrio sp. (assembly GCA_964521935.1). Taxonomy (GTDB): domain Bacteria; phylum Pseudomonadota; class Gammaproteobacteria; order Burkholderiales; family Rhodocyclaceae; genus JADJEF01. Next base: position 2,978 of record CAZFSH010000093.1, on the reverse strand, counting down.
GATACGCATCTGGCGGCGCAGTTGGCAAAACAGGGTGTTACTGACAGAGACGCGTTAGCGGACTTGGCGGTGGATGAGTTGGTGGAAATGACTGGTATGACGGAAGACCAAGCTAAGTCGTTGATCACCGTAGCGCGAGCGCATTGGTTCGCCGAGCAAGTTTGAGGAGGTCGGCATGGATCAAATGACGGTTGCACAATTTGCGGCAGAACTAAAAATGCCGGCCACAGCCTTGCTGGAACAATTAGCAAAAGCAGGTGTTGAGAAGTCTGCGTCAGCAGACTCGCTAACGGAACATGACAAGACGCAACTGCTGGAGTACTTGCGCAAATCGCATGGCGAAACCACGCAGAAGGCAAAAATTACTCTGACGCGCAAGCAAACGACTGAAATTAAAGCTGCAGATGCGACGGGTAAGGCGCGAACCATTCAGGTGGAAGTGCGTAAGAAGCGCGTGCTGGTTCGCCGCGATCCGCAGGACACAGCGGCAGAGGCCGCTGCAGTCGCCGCCGCCGAAGCCGCTGCGGCTCAGGTTGCAGCGGAGTTGGCTGCCAAAGAAGTCGCTGCTCGTGAGGCGGCAGCGCAGGCTGAGGCTTTGCGTGTCGCCGAGCAAGAGCGGGTTGCCGAAGAAAAACGTCAGGCAGCTTTGGCTAAAGAGGCCGAGGTAGTGCACGTTGAAGCCGCACCGGCTACCCCTGCTGCTGAGGTTGTGACGCCCGTTGCGCAAGATGACGGCAAGAAGGCAAAGGTCAAGACTGTTGCTAAAGCAAAACCTAAAACTTCATTTTTAGACGCTAATGAGCTGGCTCAGCGCGAAGCTGAAGCTCAGCGTGCTGCGCGCTTGGCAGCTTTTCAAGCTGCCGAGGTGCAAGAAAAACGCGATCGCGAAGCCAAGGCGCGAGCCGATGCTGAAGCCCGTTTGGCTCAGCAGCAAGCGCAACTGGTTGCCGCCGAGGCACAAAAAACCAAAGAGGCCAGCGCCGGTGTTTCTGGCACGTTGCATAAGCCAGCAGGGCGGGTTGAGGAAGCCAAAGGCAAGCCGTCAGCGAAAAAAGATACGTGGAAAGAAGCTAACGACAAGAAGCGCGGTATCAAGACCCGTGGTGAAACTGGTCCTGCCGGTTGGCGTGGCGCGCGTGGTGGCGGTCGTCATGGTCGCTCTGGCGCATCCGAATCAAGCACCCCGATGGTGGTTGAGGCGGTAATTCGCGAAGTGCATATTCCAGAAACCATCTCTGTTGCCGATCTTGCCCACAAAATGGCGGTAAAGGCGACAGAAGTCATCAAGACGATGATGAAGATGGGTTCAATGGTCACGATCAATCAGGTGCTGGATCAGGAAACCGCCATGATTGTGGTCGAAGAAATGGGCCACAAGGCCTTCGCGGCTAAATTGGATGATCCGGATGCATTCCTGGAAGAAACTGAGGCATCTCGCGATGTGGAGTTGCTGCCACGTGCCCCGGTCGTTACGGTCATGGGTCACGTCGACCACGGTAAAACATCGTTGCTTGACTCGATCCGCAAGGCGCGCGTTGCACATGGTGAGGCGGGTGGCATTACACAGCACATTGGCGCCTATCACGTTGAAACGCCGCGCGGCATGATTACCTTCCTCGATACGCCGGGTCACGAAGCGTTTACCGCTATGCGTGCTCGCGGTGCCAAGGCGACCGACATTGTTATTCTCGTCGTCGCCGCTAATGACGGCGTAATGCCACAAACCAAAGAAGCGATCCATCACGCGAAAGCTGCAGGAGTACCTTTGGTCGTAGCGATCAACAAGATCGACAAACCAGACTCTAATATGGATCGCGTCAAGCAAGAGCTTGTGGCGGAAGGCGTGGTCCCTGAAGAGTACGGTGGTGATTCGCCTTTTGTTCCGGTATCCGCCAAAACTGGTGTTGGTATTGACGCACTGCTCGAGCAGGTCTTGCTTCAGGCTGAAGTGCTTGAGCTGAAGGCGCCGGTAAATGCGCCTGCGAAAGGATTGGTTATCGAGGCCCGTTTGGATAAGGGGAAAGGTTCAGTAGCAACTATCCTGGTGCAGTCAGGCACGCTGAAGCGTGGAGATACTTTACTGGTAGGCGCTGTTTTCGGCCGTGTTCGTGCCATGCTTGATGAAAATGGTCGCGCCGTCGATTCTGCTGGCCCGTCAATTCCGGTAGAGATTCAGGGGTTGACTGATGTTCCAGGTGCTGGCGATGAAGTGATTGTGCTCGGCGATGAGAAAAAGGCGCGTGAAATTGCGCTGTTCCGTCAAGGCAAGTTCCGCGACGTCAAGCTGGCAAAGGCTCAGGCTGCCAAATTGGAAAATATGTTTGAACAGATGGGCGAGGGCGAAGTCAAAACCTTGCCGCTGGTCATTAAAGCTGACGTACAAGGTTCCCAAGAGGCTCTTGTTCACTCACTGCAGAAATTATCGACGCCTGAGGTCAAGGTGGTTATTGTGCATGCAGGCGTTGGTGGTATCAGCGAGTCAGATGTGAACCTGGCAACCGCATCGAAAGCGGTCATTATTGGTTTCAACACGCGTGCAGATGCTGGCGCACGCAAGGTGGCGGAAAACTTTGGTGTCGATATTCGTTACTACACCATCATTTATGACGCGGTTGATGAAGTGAAAGCAGCGATGTCAGGAATGCTCGCACCCGAGAAGAAAGAAAGCGTGATCGGCATGGTGGAAATTCGCCAGGTCTTCCGTATTTCAAAGGTTGGTGCCATCGCGGGTTGTATGGTGCTGAGCGGTGTGGTGCGTCGAAACTCATCAGTTCGTCTGCTGCGTAACAATGTCGTGCTTCACACCGGTGAGCTCGAGTCGCTCAAGCGCTTCAAGGATGATGCGAAAGAAGTCAAAGAAGGTTTTGAGTGCGGTTTGAACTTGAAGAATTTCAATGAAATTCAAGAGGGTGACCAGCTCGAGATTTTCGAGATTCAAGAGATCGCCCGTAGCCTGTGATTTTTTCTCAGGGTAAAAC
>CAZFSH010000092.1:0-9652 GCA_964521935.1 uncultured Propionivibrio sp. | reverse complement strand
GTGGTCAGGATGGTCGCCGCGATGGCCGCAATGGTCGCGATCGTAACGGCCGTGACCGCAACCGTGATGGTCGTGATGGCAGTAAAGATGGTGTGAAAGATGCTGGCAAGGAGGAAGGCGGCAATCGCAATCAACAAGCTCAGCCCGGTCGTCGCGATGGTGGCCGTGAGCAGCCTCGCGAAGCTAAGGAGGTTCGCGAGAACGCACGTGAGCCTCGCCAACCCCGTGATTCACGCGAGGCACGTGAGCCGAAAGAAGCGCGTGAGCAGAGAGAGCCCCGTGAGCCACGCGAACCCCGCGAAAATCGTGGTCCTCGCCCCGAGCGTCAGCAGCGTGCTGTGACCGGTGAAGCCTCGTCGGTTGATCTCTTGGCCGCCCAGGTGGCCCCAGTCGCCGTCTCACAACCGCTGACTTCTGGTGCTGATGGGGCACCCACACAAATGGCGGATGCCGCCAGTGAAGGTGGTCGTGAGCGCGGTGGTCGCAATCGTGGCCGTCGTGGTCGTGGTCGCGGTGGTCGTCGTGATGGTCAGCCGGGTGTTGAGGATAACGGTGCTGAGGGCGATAGCGTGAGCAGTAGCGACAATGGTGTGGTCGTCGCGGCTGAGTCGGCTAGCCCCGCTGCTGATGTGGCTCCGGTAGCACGCGTTGAACCCGTGGTTGCGCCGGTGGTTGACGCGGTGGCAATTTCGACACCGGTTACACCGGCACCGGCTGCCGTGGTGGAAACGCCAACGTTGGTTGTTGCGGAGTCGGTACCTGTTGCGGTTGCGCCAGTTATCCCGGTTGCCGCGCCGCCCGTCATGGTGGCTCCGGTCACTACTGTCGCCCCTGTTGCTGCGGTTGCTGAGCCCGTTTCTATTCCTGAACCCGCTCCGGCGCCGGTTGTGGCAACCGTTGTTTCTGTTGCACCGGCTGTAGATCTTTCTGCTTCATTGGAAAGTGCCGGTCTGCAGATGGTTCAGACACGCAACGATGCACCGCGCGCGCATGTTGATACGCCGGCGCCGATTTTGGGGCGTAAGCCTAAGGCGCCAGTGGTGATTGCGGATGAACCGCTGCAAATGGTCGAAACGCAGCGCAATTAATTAGGCTTTAGCTACGCTGGTAACGTCGCTATCAGCCCGTGGTGTTGACCAAACGCCCAGCACGAGTTTCGTGCTGGGCGTTTTTACGTTGGCAGGCGGCGTGCTTGGGGGGACTGGGAAGTGCAACGTGAAAAGTCAGCCGCTGTGGCACGGCGCTTAGTTCACCTGACGACTTTTGTTGAGTGGCTTGGCGGAGAAATGCGGCCGAGAAATTTGGCCGAAAAGTTCTGCTGCGCTCAGCGGGTAATCTCAATCAGCTGATACAAGCCCCCAAATGAGGTTCGCTTGCTCAGCGCGGCTGGTTTTACATCAGCCGGAAACCATGATTCGATCTCATGCTCCCACAGATCAAGCGCGAAGGGCTCCAAGGTGCCGAGAATGGCACGCATCGGTAGCCAAAGCGGATGCCAGCCGTTGGGGCGATGGTAATCGACGATGACGAGTTTGCCGCCCGGTTTGACGACGCGCAGCGATTCAGCGAGTGTTTTGCGGCGCACGTCTTCCGGTTGTTCATGGAGCAGGAAGAAGAGCAGGGCGCGGTCATAGCTGGCGTTGGCATAGGGCATGGCCGCGCTGTTTTCCAGATGGATGCCCAGCCTGCTCGCCTGCTCGCCCATCTTGTGTTTGAGGTTCGCGATTTGCACTGGCAGCACATCGAGCACATCCAACTGGCCCTCTGCCGCATGACGAGCCAATAACTTGGACGTCAGGTCGCCATAGACACAAGCGACCTGCAAGGTATTGCCGGTCAGGTCATTGCCCAGCACGTCCAGCGCCTCATCGCGCAGGCGGGCAAAGTTGCCCCAGAGGATGAGATTCACCAGCCATTGCCGCTCAAACATCCGAACGGCTTCTGGCGTGACGTAGGCCCACTCGTAGGTGCTGAGTAGGTACTCGGGAATCTTGGCGCTGTTTTCGTTGCTCATGGCACCATTCTCAGGCAAACGACTGGAAGAAGCCAATTGTTACCAAAGTCAGCAGTGTCAGACTGAACGCAATCAGCACGAAGGCCAGTATTTTGGCGCGCAGCGTAACGGCCTGCGATGGCGCATCGACCAAGTGCTTGTCCAACTGACCGGATTCGAGCAAGCGACGGTACTGCACGCCGTGATCGCGCGCAAAGTGTTCCAGCGACATCGTGCCGGTGAACATCACCACGTCAACCGGGAACTTGTCCGGACGGAAGTGGTTGTTGAAGAAGTGCACCGTGAAGAGGAACACCGCCGCGAGGAAGGCTTCTTCACCGTGCGCGATCGCGGCCACGTTAAATACCCAGCCCGGCAGGTAGGTTGCCGTCAGCGTTGGGAACCACATGATCAAGCCGGTGCTGCCCACGATCGTCACTCCCCAGAACGGTGCCCAGTAGTCGAACTTCTCCCAGTAAGTCCAGCGGTCAAACACCGGGCGCTCACCCTTGCCGAGGAACCACTTGAACATGGCAATCACGTCGCGCAGATCCTGCATATTGAAGTTCACCGAATCCGGCCCGAAAAACTTGAAGGTCTTGCGGTTGCGAATCAGGAACTGGATGGCCCAGATAAGGTGGATGATGAACATGCTGACAAAGGCCACGGCACAAGTGCGATGGATGATGGCCATGACTTCCGGTCCGCCAAGCAGACGAACTACCACGGGCGCCCACGAACTGCTGGCGTACATGATGCTCATTCCCGTGAGCGTCAACACCATTAGCGAGACGGCAAAGATCAAATGGCCAATACGTGCCCATGGACCAAAGCGGCGGAAGTGCTTGCCCGCCGGTAAACCAAGTTCAGCCACATTGATGTGCGGACGCGTCTTGCCCTGCTTGCGATCTTGCCATTCACGGTTGAGCCACAGGAGCAAATGCACCCAGAAGAACGCAAAGGTGCCAATCAGCAGTGCGGCCATACCTTTGGCCGCGATCCAGATCATCGGGTATTTGCTGAAGTCATGGGCATTGCCGTGCGGCGGGAAGGTTTTGAATCCTTCGGCCACCATCTTGGCTTTTTTACCATCGTGACAGCCGCCGCAGGTTTTAAGCACCTTATCTGGATGCACTTTGGAATTTTCGTCTTTGACCTTCAGGATGCCGTGGCTGCCATGGCAGTCGTAGCACTTTGCCGTGTTACCGTAGCCTAAGGCGTTGATCTTGCCGTGGTAGCTTTCGGCGTAGGAGATGAAGTTTTCTTCGTGGCAGGTGCCGCAATCCTTGGTAACTGTCGTTTTGAAGGTTACGGCAGAGGTGTTTTGTACGGCATGGGCGCTATGGCAGTCGATGCAGGTCGCCCCTTTCGGGTCGCCATCTTCCGCGACTTTCTGGCCATGTACCGACTCGGTCCATTCTTCCAGTTGGTCGTCATGACAGTTGGTGCCGCAGCTTTCAGCAATGCCCAGGCGATACGCCTTACGCTCCGGTGTACCGGCGAGGGGGACCGCAAAGGTGTGGGTGCTATGGCAGTTCTCACAGCTGGCCTTGGGCTGGTCGGGGTGATCTTTGTCCGGACGCGCATGGAAGGATTTTTTATAGGCTTCAATATTTGCAACGACAACTCCCAAGCGCGCCTTCTCGCCAGCTTTGCCTTCCGTCTGTGCCTTTGACCAGAGTTTCTCGTGGCAAGTCGCGCAATTCGGCTGCTGTTCGCCCGCCGTACCCGTGTGCGCGTGGTTCGCTTTGGCATCGCTGATATTGGTGTGGCAGCTTACGCAATCGAGCTTGCCGTGCACGCTGGCCGAAAACTTGGCTTCGTTGTGCTGAGCCAACGTCTTTTGCTTGCCATCACCACCGCTCACCTTGATCTTGTCTTTGCCTTCGGCGTGGCAGGTCAGGCACTTGGCGTTATCGAGCTCATTTGGGGCGGCGATGGCAATGCTTGCCGCTGCAAAAAATAGAGCGCTAGCAAGCGTCTGCGTGAGATGTTTCCAGTTACTCATGATGGAACTCCGGTGTGGTGCTTTGTTGCATTATCAATTCAATTTCTTGAAACAAAACGGGCGGCTTGCGCCGCCCGAAATCATTACCTCACTTCATTCAAAATGATTGAATAAATGCGACGCCTATAACCTGTGTTACCTGATTTGGTTTGACTTCCACATACGTACCATTGTTGTAAATCCACGTTGCCCACTGGTAGTCATCAATCCGTCGTGAGTCATACAAATACTCTACTCGTACCTTCGTTGCCTTGGACATCGGGTAGGTTCCCTGAAGTTTCAATGCATTAACGCGGTATACCGTGTCTGGCAAGACACCCGTGCCCGCAATAACCTGAGCCGGTGTAGCGTCAAGCAAAACAATGTCGTCCTGATTGAGATCTCGCGAATAGGAATAATTAGCCACTAAATCCCATCCGCTCAGTTTGCCCTTGATGCCTATTCCAAGCTGATCCGCCTTGATTTTTAGCTTGGATGTCCATCGAGTAGCTTTTCTTCCCGCACCTGCAGTACATCCAATCGTCGCACAGGCCTCACCAGTTGCAATCTGATTGCTTTCACCGTAGAGATTAGATACCCAACCAGTGACCGACCATTTGTCGTTAATGACATAGCTGGCGTCGGCAGCTATGGTACGCCCGAGTACATCATCTAAACCCCAGTCAGCGCGATCGTAGTTATCCTTGAATCCCTCAAGAGAAAACTGCATGTTCAGTGCGTCACTGGCTGACCAGTCAACCATGGCCGCCAGCTTGTCCTGAGTACGATCCGCCAAGTACGTCGGGTAGATATGGTCAGTGGTGTCGTTAAAACGTGAACCCGTGCGATCACTGTGTGACAAAGTAATCACGCCGTTGGCCGTATCGCTCATTGCTTTACGCACACCAATCTTCGTTGTTAAATCTGACACCTTTTCTCGGCCATACGCATACTCATTGTTAAGCCAGAGATCATTTTTCTTACTTGTATAGGCAATCCCGCCATTTAACGAGTACCCCCCGCCAAGTGTGTAATCGGCGTCAAGTTTTCCCCAGTATGACTTTTGTGAACTTCCATTTCCCTTTCGTGGAATGGAGTCAACGTTAGCGTAAATAAAGCTCTTGTCCGTCTGATCATCCCGGTCCTGATAGCGCCAAGAGCCTGACAGTTTTAGATCAGATGTCACTCGGGATGTCAGTCCGGCATACCATTCAGTTGTTACTATCTTGGCATCGAGATCTGTGGGCAGTCCTACATTGGTAACGACATTTGTCCGGCCATAGGCATCATCTTGCCGTCCCACAGAGTGCGAATACTTGAACGTAGCTCGCGTATCTTTTGACACGTTGTAGCCACCTTTGACATACCACTGCTGCATTGAGTTATCGGGTGGCAAGGCCGTCGGATTGTAGTTTCCGTAGAGTGCGCCAGCTGAGGTGTAGTCAGTAAGTTGCTTGTAGCCGTTATTCAAAAAGCTGCCATAAAACCCTGCCGACACCTGAAATGCTTTGCTCGCGTAGTCGAGCGCCCCCTCAAACTGACGGTGCTGAAGATCTATAGGCTCAGGGACGAACATCATGATCCCACTGGTCGCCCGCGTGCTATGCATGCGAACACCCGATTTATCTTCATTGGTAAACGCCAGACTGGCCTTTAAGCCATCATATAGATATTTACTGGCACTCAGCGAGGTTATATCTCTTTCGGTTTTGAAGCTCACCTCATACAACGGTGCTGCGGCAGCGCCCTGTCTTACATTTTCCGTACCCACGCCCGTGACATTCGTAAACACGGTATTCGGCGCGTAGCGAGGCATCTGGTCGTAACTTACACCAACAGCCCAATTACCCTGTTGCTCGACAGCCACCGAAGCTCCCTGTGTCCTTGACCCCAAGTCACTACCTTGAACACGAACCCACAAACCCTCATCGGACCGATTAACGTAATCGACTGCAGCAGTGGCACTCACGCCATCGTCCATCTTGCCAGTGTATTGGTCAAACTGTGTCTGGTCCTTAGTTTTATGACTCACACTTACTGTGACATCCGATACATTCGGGCAGATCAAGTCATGAACCTCATCCGCCCAAACTGACAGAGGGAAAGCCCCCGCTATGGCAAGCACAACGGCTTTACGCATATTTGATTTCATGTTCATCTCCAATCTTTAGCGGAAGAACTGGGCGGCACTACCTGAGCCAGCATTGCTCGGGTTGTTGCTGCCATGGATATTGGTGTGGCAGTTCGAGCAGCCACGTGCCTCGGCTGTTCCGACGCCTCGCGTACCGGCAGTAATATCATCAATGATCCCGGTAACACCAGGAACATTCCCCGGATGAGCGCCAAAGCCATGACACTGCTGGCACAAGAACGGTGCGCGCATGCGCAGCATGTTGTCGGCTGTCGCCCCGTGTGGGTTATGGCAGTTCATACAATTCTCTTCAACAGGCTGGTGATTGTGCAGAAACGGCCCTCGCTTTTCAGCATGACACGTGAAGCAGGTTGCGTTCACCGAGTCCTTTGTTAGCAACTTATCTCCGATCGCCGCGCCATGAACTTCATGGCAGCTTGAACAGGCCATCTTGCCCTCGGGAACAGGGTGATGCGACTGACGTGTCATCTGGGCTCGCTGCTCTTTGTGACAGGTATAACAAACATCACTCTGAGCCAACTTATCTTTCACTTTGTCATGCGCACTATGAACCGTATGGCATGACGTACAAGCCACGCCCTTTATCGCGTGTGTGCTTGCCTGCCAATTCATGTGCTTACCACCCTGATGGCAGTTCAAGCATGACTCATTACGTGTCGCGACATCGGTTGAACTCTTTTTCCCAAACATCACATCAGGCTTCGGGGGCTTATCTTTGCCCTTGTATGCAGCATGCTTATCGCTGTCGCCATGGCAACTGGTACAGGACGGCGTGCGACCATCAGCGACTGTGCCATGCTTGGTCTTACCTACACGCAGCAACTCAGGAGCATCCGCTTCATCGTGACACGCCGTACATTTGGCATCGCCCTTCAGGACGAGGTCCTTTTGTGTATCCGCAGCAATGCTGCCGCTAGAAAGCAAAAGGGTTGCGGCTAGCGCGCCCAAAGTCATGGCTAGTTTTTTGAATTTCACGATGTCTCCTTCTTTGTTACGGTGCTGCGAAATAGGTGTTTGTATCTAGCCCGGCTTACTGCGCCAGAATCCACTGAACGATGTTCTTAAGCTGAGCCTGGTCTTTCGTATCAATGACCTTGTGCTCATCTTCCGTGCCATCTTCCAGCTTGACCTTCACGCCGGTGGTCATGTTTTTGATCATTTTTTGTTCGCCTTCGGCTTCTTTGCCTTTGTATTTCTCCGCGATCTTCTTCAGCGACGGGCCTTTTTTTGTCTTGTCAACAGCGTGGCACTTGAAGCAATCGTTGGCTTTCATGAGCTTTTTGGCGGCATCTTCATCGGGAGCAGCGAAGGCGGCGGTGCTGACAAAGGCGGTGGCGGCTAGGGCGCTGATGAGCTGGATGGCTTTCATGATGATCTCCTGGATAGTTTGTGGAGGTTTTAGTCCTGGGCAGATGGCGGTGATTTGATCTGCATCAAAGACAGTAAAACTATGTAAGGGAGTGTATCAATAAACACACACTACGAATAAGGCATAAATCATTCGTTGATAGTCTTGTTGGCGCATAGTCGTCGCGGTGGTTGCCCTTGGCGTAAGTTCAAAGATCACTGATGCCGAGATAAAAGTAAAAACCCCGCCTTAGCGGGGTAGACGGCGCCGTGCTACAGCGACTGGCTTTTGCCGTTAACCGGACGTTCGCTTATATGGACAGCAAGTTCATTACCGTCAATACGGTAGCCGCCAAGGGAATGCCGTAGCAAATGAGCTTGGCCCCGGTGCCGGCATGAATACCCACATCGTGCAGGCTGTGAAAGATGCGGTGGCCAGCGTGCCAGAGAAAAAGTGAAATCACCGCAAGGATCGCGCCTTTGCCCAGCCAGTTTTGCGCAAGGGTATGAACCTGCTGGTAGCTCATGGCATCGGCTTGAAAAATCAGCCCCAGTGGCACGGCGACGCCAGTCAGAAACACCAGTGCCGGCCCGATAAGTGCGGAGATCATGCCGCCTGCGCCAAAGAGCAGCCAGAAAATCGGCGCATTCGAGCGTTTGAGTTGGCTCAGGTCGCGGCTCATTGTGTTGCTCCCCAAACGGCGCATAACAAGATCAGGCAGACGGCGCTGGCGACGCTTAGCCCGGTGCGGGTAATCGTTGGTCCATCCAGGCGCTGCCCTTTGAGGAAAATCGGTGGCAGCGTGCGCGGCATGATGTGAAACCACGTCCAGCTGTGATAGCCGAAAGCGACGAGCGCAATCAGGTGAAAGACTATGTACAGTGGGTGCTTGAGGCCAAGCAGCCAAGCGTTCCACTGCGCTTCACCCTGCGCCAGATGCACGAGGCCGGTGAGCAATATCAGCGCATAAGCGGCCACGAACAGGGCGGTGCCTTCGTGAATCATGTATTCCACAAAATACGGATTCTTCTTCCACCAACCGTCCATGGGCCGCACATAGGGGCGACGTTTGCCGGGGGTGGGCGCTGCTAGGGGCGCGCGCGAGTTATGCGAGCTCATTTGCACTCTCCTTGCGAGGTTCCTTTGGGCGCGATGAAGCGCAGGAAGTAATCCTGTGCGCTCTTGCTCTTGTTGACGTTGACCGCGTTAGCCGGATCGACATGCTTGGGGCACACTTCCGAGCAATAACCGACAGCGGTGCAGTTGAAAGCGCCTTCTTCAGCGTGAACCAGCGGCATGCGCTGCGCTTCGCCGCCGTCTCGGGAGTCGAGGTTGTAGCGGTGGAGCAGGGCGATGATGCCAGGGCCCATGAAGTCGTTGTTTAGGCCGTATTGCGGGCAGGCCGCGTAGCAGAGCATACAGTTGATGCAGGAGCTGAATTGCTCGTATGTGTCGCGCTGGGCGGGCGTTTGCAGGTATTCGCCTTGCGCCAGCGTGCGTTCTTCTTTGGGAATGATGTAGGGCTTGATGCTTTCGAGCTTCTCGATGAAGTCGTCCAGCACAATGACCAGATCGCGCTCGATCGGGAAATGGTGCAGGGCCTCGATTTTGATGCGGCTGGGTTGGCCGGCGACATAGAAGTCGCGCAGGAAGGTTTTGCACGAGAGGCTGGGCTTGCCATTGACCATCATGCCGCAGCTGCCGCAAATCGCCATGCGGCAGGACCAGCGATAGCTTAGCGTGCCATCGAGCTGATCTTTGATGTACTGCAGACCCTGCAGAACCGACATGTCGTCGGTGAAGGGCACTTCATACACTTGCGGCCAGGGTTCAGCGTCCTGTTCCGGACGGTAGCGCATGACCTCGATGTCGATCTTCTTGCTGATCGAGGTAAGCATTTCAGCCTTCTCATTGGGCATGGCTGGCTTTCCTTTCTGCTTCGGCTGCTTTTTCCACCAAGGCACCGGCCGCGCCGTAGGCACGCGTGGCGGGTTGCGATTTGGTAATTTTCACGTCGCCGTAGCTGATCACGGGCTGCCCGTCGCCGTTGTAGGTGGTCAGCGAGTGCTTGAGGACGTTTTCATCATCGCGCTGCTCGAAACCATCCAGACGCTGGTGCGCGCCGCGTGATTCCTTGCGATTGATAGCGGAGTCGGCCATGGCCTGGGCGAC
>CAZFSH010000091.1:5970-9667 GCA_964521935.1 uncultured Propionivibrio sp. | reverse complement strand
AGCGCGCGGGCAATGCACAAGCGCTGCTGCTGACCACCGGAGAGGGCCGAGGCCATATCGTTCAGGCGATGTTTCACTTCATTCCACAAGGCAGCGCCGGTCAGCGCTTCTTCAATCTTGTCATCGAGCACCGAGCGTTTGCTGATACCGCGCACGCGCAAGCCGTAAGCAACGTTTTCATAGATCGACTTGGGGAATGGGTTGGGTTTTTGAAACACCATCGACAAGCGCATGCGCACTTCAATCGGATCAACCCGCGGGTCGAGCAGATTGGTGTTGTCCGGATGCAGGACGATTTCGCCTTCATAACGGTTGCCGGCATAGAGATCATGCATGCGGTTGAATGAGCGCAGCAGCGTGCTCTTGCCGCAGCCCGACGGGCCAATCAGCGCGGTGACCTGCTTGTCGCCCAAGAGCATATTGATGTTTTTCAGCGCATGGAATTGGCCATAGTAGAAGTTGAAATCCTTCACTTCAGCCTTGACGTTATCGGGCACGGGGGAGAGTCTGGGTGTATTCATGGTCGAGATTACCAATTGATGTTCTTGCGCAAGCGGTAGCGTAGCCAGATGGCGAGGCCATTCATGGTCAGCGTCATCGCCACCAGGATGGCACCCGCCGCCGCCGCGTTATGTTGAAAAGCGGCTTCGGGGCGCGAGGTCCAGTTAAAAATCTGGATGGGCATCACCGTGAAGGGCGCGTGCAACCACTCGAAGCTGATGTAGGGCGCCACCTCGGTAATCGGCGAGGGCGGCAGGAAGGCAATGAAGGTCAGCGCACCAATCGTGATGATGGGCGCCGTTTCGCCAATCGCCCGCGACATGCCGATGATGATGCCGGTCAGGATGCCAGGCATCGAATAGGGCAAGAGGTGGTGCTGCACGGTTTGCCACTTGGTCGCCCCCAAGGCGTAAGCGCCTTCGCGAATCATCTGCGGGATCGACCGTATGGCCTCACGCGTGGCGACGATGACCATGGGCAAAATCAGCAGCGCCAGAGTCAGGCCGGCGGTCAGGATGCTCTGGCCAAGATGAAAGGTATACACAAACAAGCCCAGCGCCAGCAAACCAAACACGATCGAGGGCACGCCCGCGAGGTTGTTGATGTTGATTTCGATGACGTCGGTAATCCAGTGCTTGGGGGCATATTCTTCGAGCCAGATGCCCGCTGCAACGCCGAGCGGCACGGCCACCACCGCTGTCACGGTCATGACCAGTACGCTGCCTACCCACGCGGAAAGAATCCCCGCATTGGCAGCACGGCGCGACGGAAAGTTGCTGAAAAATTCCGGGTTAAAGCGCGCCCAGCCATCAATCAGCATATCGACAAAGAGTGCGGCAATGGTCATCAACGCCAAAGCCAGAGCAAGCACCCCGAGTGCGCCAAAAAGGAGATCCCAGCGCTTGCGGCGAATGATGTCGCGGCGGATCAACGCCACATCAGTGGGTGTCATGTGAGCCATATCAATAGACCTCGCGGTAACGGCGGCGCAGCCAGAAGCCAATCAGGTTGAACACCAGGGTGAACAACATCAGCGTCAGGCCGGCGGCAAAAATGGTCTGATAGCCGACCGAGCCATGCGGCAGATCGCCCAGTGCCACCTGCACAATGAAAGAGGTGATGGTCGCCGCGGGTTCGCGCGGATCGAACACCAGATTCGGCTGCATGCCGGCGGCAATCGCCAGAATCATGGTTTCTCCCACAGCACGTGATATCGCCAGAATGTAGGCGGCCGCCACCCCGGAAATCGCAGCAGGGAACACCACACGCAGTGCCGTTTGCAGCCGCGTTGCGCCCATCGCGTAGGACCCCTCACGCAAGGCCATCGGCACCGCGCGCATTGCGTCTTCGGAGATGGAACTGACGATAGGGGTGATCATCACGCCCATGACCATACCGGCTGAAAGCAGGTTGAAACCGGGTAAATCCGGAATAAAGCGTTGCAACAGCGGCGTGACAAAAATCAGCGCAAAGTAACCGAAGACCACGGTTGGAATGCCGGAGAGCAGTTCCAGTATCGGCTTGGTCATTTCACGCGTACGCGCGCTGGCAAATTCAGAAAGAAAAATAGCGATCGTGGTACCGAGCGGGATCGCCACCGCCAAGGCGACCAGCGAGCTGATCGCGGTGCCCGAGAGCAGCACCATGATGCCAAAGTGCGCATCGTCAAACAGCGGCGTCCATTGGGTGTCGGTCAGGAAGTCGATGATCGACACCTGCTGAAAGAACACCACCGACTCTTTCACCAGAATGTAAACAATACCCAGTGTCACGAACACGGACAACGCCGCCGCAGCGAAAAGAATCGCCTCGATGATGCGCTCACGCACATGGCGGCTGGCGCGGCGTGCCAGACGTGGACTAACGGCGCGGGAGGACATCATCGAGGCCATGATTTACAGCTTTCCTTCGCGCGCTTGCAAGGCCTCGATGGTCACGCCGACTTCGGCTTCACCACCAAACACCGTGCCCAGCTTGCCTTTGGCCAAGTGCTCGGCCGAGGTCGTGTAGGCTTTGGCCGGAAGCGGCACATATTTCACTTCTTTGGCCAGCTCAGGGCCGTTCTTCAAATAGAACTCGACGAACTCCTTGACCTCAGGTTTTTTGTAGCCCGCCTCGCTGACGTAAATGAAGATCGGGCGAGCCAGGGGCTGGTAGGTGCCATTGATCACGGTTTCCATCGAGGGCAACACCGCCTTGCCGGTTTTCGGATCAACAATCGCGACGGCCTTGAGCTTGTCCTTGTTTTCCGTGTAGTAAGCGAAGCCGAAATAGCCCAAGCCGTTCACGTCACGCTGCACGCCCTGCACCAGTACATTGTCATCTTCCGAGGCGGTGTAATCGCCGCGTGATGCTTTGGCTTTGCCAACAATGGCTTCGGTAAAGTAATCAAACGTGCCCGAATCAGCACCCGGGCCGAAGAGTTTGAATGTCGCATCCGGGTAAGCCGGATTGATCTGGTTCCACTTGCTAACCTTACCCTGCGACTCTGGCGCCCACATCGTTTTGAGCTCGGCAACCGTCAGCTGGGTGAATTTGCTTTTGGGATTGACCACGACCGTCAGTGCGTCAAACGCCACCGGAATCTCGTAATACTTGATCCCCGCCTTGGCACACTCATCCATTTCTTTTTTCAAGATAGGGCGCGACGCATTGGAAATATCGGTTTCGCCACGGCAAAACTTTTTGAAGCCGCCGCCCGTACCAGAGATACCGACGGTCACTTTAATCGCGTTTTTCTTGGCCTTCTGAAACTCCTCGGCAACCGCCTCGGAGATAGGATAAACCGTCGATGATCCATCAAGCTTGACCACCTGAGCCTGCACGGCGTTCGCGGACAAGACACTGGCAGCGGCTACACCGGCCGTAAAACAAAGGGCACGTAGTTTCATGAAACACCTCTTGGGTTAAGTAAGTAACGCAGTGCATTCTGCGAGTGAAATATTACAGTGTCGTGACTTAAGCAGCCCATTGTCTGGAAATGGTTTTTTGTCGATTGTGACACTGCGCCACGGTACGTCATGGCGCTGAAATATTTTCCCTCTAAGGTTCACCACATCCTTCCTCTAATGGCGCGCACGGGGCGGCGACGTGCGGCGTCACGAATGCGCGAGCGACACAGCGCCCAGGTTTCACCCAGGCCGAGCACCAAAAAACTGAGCGCGAGCAGCAGTACATACTGCCAACGGAAGGAATT
>CAZFSH010000091.1:3220-5870 GCA_964521935.1 uncultured Propionivibrio sp. | reverse complement strand
CTACACAGCAACGAAAACAACCACTGGCGTGCACCTTAACGCTGAAAAATTTCACGGATATTTCAGGACAGCTTTCCGGCCATGCACACACATCTCCCCGAGTTGATCGAACTGGAACAACTCATCACCGTCGCTGATTCGCATGTGCAGGTCAGCACCTTGTGCAAGATCGACACCGATGGTCAGCAGTTGCCGGTGTACGCCCTGACCATGGGCAGCGACGACCCGCAGGCTCCGCTGATCGGCTTTTTTGGTGGCGTGCATGGGCTTGAGCGCATCGGCACGCAAGTCGTGCTGGCCTACCTCGAACACCTGATCGCACGGCTGCGCTGGGACCGCATCCTGCATCAGCAATTGACGCAAGTACGTCTGCTCTTCGTGCCACTGGCGAACCCCGGAGGCTTTTGGCGACGGACGCGGGCCAATCCCCATGGCGTTGATCTGATGCGCAATTCACCCGTCGTGGCACGCGAACCCGTACCGTTTTTGCTCGGCGGCCAACGCTACAGCCCCAATCTGCCCTGGTACCAGGGCCAGGAGGGCGCGCCGATGGAGCTAGAAACCGCCGCGCTCTGCGCGCTCCTGGAGCGCGAAATCAGTACGCGCCGATTCAGCCTTACCGTCGACTGCCATTCCGGCTTTGGCAGTGCCGACCGTATCTGGTTTCCCTACGCGCACTCGCGCGAACCGATTGCGCACGTGGCCGAACTGCACGCCCTCAACGAAATTCTGGAACAAAGTCACCGCCACCATCCCTACATTTTCGAGCCCCAGTGCCTGCAATACCTGACGCACGGCGACCTGTGGGATCACCTGTATCTGCGCAGCCTGGCACGGCCAGAAAACTGCTTTCTGCCGTTGACGCTGGAGATGGGCTCCTGGCTATGGGTGAAGAAAAACCCGCTGCAACTTTTTTCCCGCCATGGCTTGTTCAATCCGCTCATTGCCCACCGCCAGCAACGCGTGTTACGCCGCCATATCGGCTGGCTGGATTTTTTGACACGCGCGACGATTGGTCACACGCTCTGGTGCCCGCAGGGCGAAGCGCGCGCCGACCACGACCGACGGGCTCGCCAGCGCTGGTTCAGCGCGGGCTAAAGTCAGTCGCTGTGGGACGGCGCTCGGCACACTGGCAAGCGCAGGTCGGCCACGTCTTTCAGATGGCGCGGAATGTCCTGCAGCAAGGCGGTGTAGCGCGTGCCGTGCCAGCCCGCAATCAAACTGACCGCTTCGCGTAACTCCTGATCATCGCCCGCACAGTCCATCAACAGGGCGCCCGCGCTGGCCAGATCATTGAACTGCCCCAGTTCTTCCTGCAAGGTCGCCAGTCGGCGCAAGACTTTGCGCGCCGTCTTGCCCGGCAGCAGCGAACAGAAAAACTCCAGGCCATAGCGCAGGCGTTTGATGGCGATGCGCAATGCGTGCAGCGATTCGGGGTCGTCCGCGCGCGCCGCTTTGGCGCAGCGCTTTGCCGCCTTGAGGCGCTTGCGCAAACGCTGATCGGCATAGGTATGTATCGGCAGTTCTGCGCTCGGCGCCCCGCCAGCCGTGGGCGTGGGCATCGGCGTGGAGATGGGTGGCAATGGCTGGCGTGGCAGCGGCTCAGTCAAGGCCTCAACCAGCGCGTGCACGCGCCACTGCTCGCGGGCGAAATCCGGGTGGGTGAGCACCGCGCCCACCGCGTGGCGGGCGGCCAGCAAACGCTCCTGCAAGCGCGCCATCAGGGCGACGAGCCGTGGTTCGTCCGGCAAGGCCTGATGCACCGGCGCGACAATGTCGTGGATCAGCACGTCGAGGTCGCGCGTGCGCCCCAGGCTGGCCATCAGCGCGCGCAAATTGGGCAGCAGCCGAGCGCTGAAACCCTCCGGCAAGGCGCCCTTGAAGATTTGCGTGGCCGCGCGCAAGCGGCGCACCGCCACGCGCATCTGATGCACATACTCGGGGTTATCGGCGCTCACGCACGCGCCCTCATGATTGCGCAACAGCTGCTGCAAACAATTGCGGGCGATATGCCGATAACTTTGCGCCGCCGGGCTGTCGGCCGCCAGACGAATGGGGCGGGCCTTGAACGGCGCAGATACCGCTCCAGAATCCTGCTCCTCATCCAGACGCCTCGCGATCTCGTGCACACTGAGGGTCTCCGGCAGGAGCAGCACGGTCGCGCACAGCGCCTGCGCCAGATCGGTGAGTCGCTCGGGGCTGTGGTCGGTACCATGGTCGGTGCGCAGATACAGGCGGGCAAAGCTCTCTTGCTGCTGGGTCGTGGCCGCACAGATGACGCCGCGCTCCAGCACGGCGGTAATCGTCTCCGTCGCCCAGAGCGTACGGCGTTGCCGCACTTCATGGCAGCGCTCCAGGGTTCTCAAGGTTTTGGCACCGGGCAAGGCGTGCCGGGCAGGCGCTTCGAGGCCCGTGAAGTCGAAGCCCCCGGCATAGGGGCGCTGCCAGTGCGCCGCTGGCGTGGCTTCCTGTAGTGCGGCGTCCGTGGGGTCAGCGTCCGTGGATGCGGCGAACATGCTCAGGTGCTGCTGCCAGACGTTTGCCGAGCGCTCCAGATGCAGACTCACACCCCGGCGATACAAGTGCCGCGTGGGCGTATCAAAATAAATGCGGGTGTGCGCACTGGTGGACTGGGCTTTGCCCAGATGGC
>CAZFSH010000091.1:0-3120 GCA_964521935.1 uncultured Propionivibrio sp. | reverse complement strand
GTATCAAAATAAATGCGGGTGTGCGCACTGGTGGACTGGGCTTTGCCCAGATGGCGGCGCAGTGCGCGCTGCAGCGCCGAAATCGCCGACACCGTCGCCGACACCGTCGCCGGCAACTGCAAGGTCAATGTCGCGGGCATGGTTTGAACACGGAAGCTCCGTTAATGGACGACGCCATTGTAGAGAGCTTCGTTAACCCAATGGTTACAGTCGCGGCTAGGCGGAACGGCTGGGTTGGCGAGGTGGGCGAACGAGGCGAACCTGGCGAACGGGGCGGACAGCCTGACGCCGCGGCAAGGGTACAACCCGCGCCGATGCCGTAGCGGGGCGTGACGCGCTGGGCGCGGACGTTTCCTCGCTCGTCTCCGCCGCGCAGCTAATCAACTCCATGCGTCCATCCAGATGCTCGACGATGCCTGTGCAGCTATCGACCCAATCACCGCAGTTGATGTAACTGAGGCCGTGCATGGGTTTGATGGCCGCGCTATGAATGTGGCCACAGATCACGCCATCGAGATCCTGGTCACGCACCGCGTGCATCACCGAATCTTCAAAGTCGAAAATGAAACTGACCGCTTTCTTGACCTTGGTTTTTGCATAGCCGGCGAGCGACCAATAACCACTGCGGCCGAGCACGCGTCGGCTCATGGCGATCCAGCTGTTGGCACGCACCAGCGCCTCATAGGCAACGTCGCCGAGCAGGGCCACCCAGCGGTGGTGGCGCGTTACCTGGTCATAGGCATCGCCATGCACCAGCAAATAACGCTTACCGTCGGCGGCGACGTGAATGTGTTCGTTCTTGATCAGGATTTCACCAAAGGCGACACCATCGTGTTCGCGCAAGGCTTCGTCGTGATTGCCGGGGATGAACAGCACATGCTGACCGTGGCGCGCGCGCCGCAGGATTTTCTGCACCACGGTGTTCTGTGCGGGTGTCCAGTGGATGCCACGTTTCATCGCCCACAGATCGATGATGTCGCCCACCAGATACAGATACTCCGATTCGTAGCGGCGCAAAAACTCCAGCAAGCGCTCGGCCTGACAGGCCCGTGTGCCCAGATGCACGTCGGAGATGAAGACCGAGCGAACCTTGACGGTCATGCCTCGGGGCTTTCGTCGTTTTTCACGAAGTGCCGGGCATAGCGATGCTTGAGCTGGTTCATGGGCAGCAAAACCAGCAGATCGGCACTGTTGAACTGCGGGTCCCAGGCGGGTTCGCCACACACCCAGGCGCCCGCCCGCAGGTAGCCCTTGACCAGCGGCGGCATGACCGGCTCCAGCCCGTTTGCCAGCGCTTCAACCGGCAGGCGGTTGAGCGGAAAGCTGCGGTATTCGGCCGGCGCCAGGGCATCGTCGGCGAGCGAACGATACAGGTTGGCGGCATTGTGCCCGCCATCGCTCATGCTGATCGAGGCGCAGCCGATCAGGTGGCTGTAGTTGCCTTGACTCATGTAGCTGGCCAGCCCGCTCCAGAGCAGGGAAATGACCGCCCCACCGCGAAAATCGCGGTGCGTGCAGGAGCGCCCCACTTCAACCAGCTGCGGGCGCAAATTCTCCAGACGCTCAAGGCTGAATTCGCTCTCCGAGTAGTAACTGCCGACAGCCCGCGCGGCATGCGGGGGCAGGATGCGATAGGTGCCCACGATACGCCCGGACTCCAGGTCGCGGACGATCAGGTGTTCGCAAAAATCATCGTAGTAGTCGATATCGTGGCCGTCGATGGCCGAAACCAGATGTGCGCCAAACTCTTCGGCGAAGACTTTGTAGCGCAAGCGCTGCGCCTCGCGCACTTCGCTTTCGCTGCTGGCCAGCCCCAGGCTGTAATTGCCCAGGCGAGCCTGAACAGTGATCGGTGTGCCCGGACCAAACTTGCGAATCGCCGGGCGGGTCTGTGTTGCCGGGGTGGCGGTGATAGCGCGCTGGCTATCGGTGTCATGTACCAACATGATCATTCTCCTTTTTTCCGTTAAGTGACGGAACGGAGTGTGACGCGCGGGTGTGACAGCCGTACGACAGGAGTGTTGCGGTTTTATTTCAGTGCCGACGC
Organism: uncultured Propionivibrio sp.; assembly: GCA_964521935.1. Taxonomy (GTDB): domain Bacteria; phylum Pseudomonadota; class Gammaproteobacteria; order Burkholderiales; family Rhodocyclaceae; genus JADJEF01. The sequence continues at coordinate 1,073 of CAZFSH010000091.1, read as the reverse complement.
TGGCGCGGTGGCTGCGCACTCACTGGCGTTACGGTGGATGCAAAAGTCAGCCGCTGTGGGACGGCGCTTTCCTGACCTGGCCAACCTGCCAGCCAACGGGCAAGCAAGCCGGCCAGACGATCGGCGGCAATGCCCCCGGTCACATCCAGCTGCGCATACAGCCAGTCGGAAAACGCCATGAAATTGGTGAAGGGCTGGACACCGAGCAGCGCGGGCAGCTGCTCGGCAAAGCGCCCGGAATTGGCCACGAGGTCCCAATAGCGGGCGAAGCGCGCCACGCGCTGCATGGTGGCGAAATCCAGTGCGTTATTCGCCAGCAGCGCATAGGGCGGCTGCGGGTCGTAGCGCATGGCGAAGGCCTCGGTATGGCGGATGATGGGCGTTCCGCGCAAACGCTTGAGGATGCCCAGCTGAATCTCGTGCGGCTGCATGGCCACCAGCCGGTCAAAGCCCGCCGCAAAGCTCTCCAGCGTTTCGCCGGGTAAGCCGGCAATCAAATCGACGTGCAGGTGGGCGCGGCTGTGATGACGCAACCAGCGCAAATTCGCTTCGGCAAGGTCATTGTCTTGCTTGCGGCTGATGTGCGCCTGCACCGTGGGATTGAAGGTCTGAATGCCAATCTCGAATTGCAGCGTGCCCTCGGGAAAGCGTTCGATGGTTTCCTTGAGTGCGGCGGGCAAATGGTCGGGCACCAGTTCGAAGTGGGCAAACACGGTATCGTCCGGGTGCGCGGCGAGCTTGGCGAGGAAGAAATCGAGAATGCGCTGACTGGTTTTGATGTTGAGATTAAAGGTGCGATCGACAAACTTGAAGCGGCGCGCACCGCGGACATAGAGGTCTTCCAGCGCCGCCAGAAAGTCATCGAGCGGAAACGCCCAGGCCGTTTTATCCAGCGCCGACAGGCAAAACTCACACTTGAACGGGCAGCCACGCGAGGCCTCGACATAGAGGTTGCGCCGGGCGATGTCTTCGTCACGGTATTCGTCGTAAGGCAGACGCAATTGCACCAGCGGCGGCTGAATGCCGGCGATCACTTTCTGCGTCGGCCGCTCGCCCGCGAGCAGTTGCGTGCA
>CAZFSH010000090.1:0-9836 GCA_964521935.1 uncultured Propionivibrio sp. | reverse complement strand
TCCGCAAGGTCGAGGCCATCATCCGCGACGAGCTGAACAAGGCGGGCGCCATCGAGCTGGTGATGCCCGTGGTGCAGCCGGCCGAGCTGTGGCAGGAGACCGGCCGCTTCGACAAGATGGGGCCGGAGCTGCTGCGCGTCAAAGACCGCCACGATCGCGATTTCATCATTCAGCCGACTTCAGAAGAAGTCGTTACCGACATCGCGCGCAGCGAAATCCAGAGCTACCGTCAGTTGCCAAAAAACTTTTATCACATCCAGACCAAGTTCCGGGACGAGCGCCGCCCGCGTTTTGGTGTGATGCGTGGCCGCGAGTTCACCATGAAGGACGCGTACTCCTTCGACCGTGATGAGGCCGCTGCCGAGAAAAGCTACCAAAGCATGTATGCCGCCTATCAGCGCATTTTTACGCGTCTGGGGCTACAGTTCCGTGCCGTGCGCGCGGACACCGGCGCCATCGGCGGCTCACTCTCGCACGAGTTTCAAGTCATTGCCGATACCGGCGAAGACCTGCTGGTGTATTGCCCGGACTCCGACTACGCCGCCAATATCGAGCTGGCTGAAGCGCTGCCGCTGATCGCGCAACGCGCGGCCCCCGCGGCAACGCTGAGCAAAACGTCCACGCCCGCCACCATGCGCTGCGAAGATGTCGCAAAGCTCCTTGGTCAGCCCATCGAGCGCACCGTAAAGTCAGTCGTTGTGGCACGGGACACCGAATTGGGGGCAGAAATCTGGCTGCTGCTGATCCGCGGCGATCATGAGCTGAATGAAGTCAAAGCCAACAAGGTGCCCGGCTTGGGTGACGGCTTCCGCTTCGCCAGCGAAGTCGAAATCCTCGATCACTTCGGCTGCCCGCCGGGCTTCCTTGGCCCGATCAATACCAGGAAGCCGGTGCGTATCGTCGCCGACCGCACGGTCGCCAATATGAGTGACTTCATCACCGGCGCCAATGACATCGATTTCCACTTCACCGGCGCCAACTGGGGCCGCGATCTGCCCGAGCCGGAGATCATCGCCGACATCCGCAATGTCGTCGCCGGCGATCCTTCGCCCGATGGTCAAGGTACGCTCGCCATTCAACGTGGTATCGAAGTCGGCCATGTGTTCTTCCTCGGTACCAAGTACTCCGAGGCGATGAACTGCACCTACCTCAATGAAAACGGCAAGCCGCAGCTGATGGTCATGGGCTGCTACGGGATCGGCGTCACTCGCCTGGTCGGCGCGGCCATTGAGCAGAACCACGACGCCAAAGGCATTATCTGGCCGGACAGCATCGCGCCTTTCCAGGTCGTCATCTGCCCGGTCGGCTGGGGCAAATCGGACGCCGTGCGCGACACGGCCCAGACGCTGCACGACGAGCTTTCCGCCGCCAGCATCGACGTCATGCTCGATGACCGTGATGAACGCCCCGGCGTCATGTTTGCCGACTGGGAGCTGATTGGCGTGCCACATCGCATCACCATCGGCGATCGCGGTTTGAAAGAAGGCATGATCGAGTATCAGCATCGGCGCGACGCCGAAGCCAGCAAAGTCGCCGTTGCCGACATTGCTGACCTCATACGCCAGAAAACCGGGTGCTAATGCGGCAGGCGCTGGCATTTCTGTTGTTGAGCGCTGGGCTCAGTCTCAGCGCCACAGCATGGGCCGGCGCACAGCAATATGAACCACTGGCGGCGAGCGTCCAAGCGGCGCTGCACGCCGCCATCGCTGACCAGGCGGCGCCAGAGCCGCAGTTCCCCAGCGTCATGGAAAAAGTCGACTGGTTAAGCGCGATGTCAGCACGTCTGGCTCGACGCATGCCCGACCCGGTCGCCCGGCACGAGTTGCTGAAAACGATTTACTACGAAGCCAAGCGCGCCGGCCTTGATCCGCAGTTAGTGCTCGGGTTGATTCAGGTCGAGTCAGGGTTTCGCAAATACGCCGTATCGTCTGCCGGCGCGCGCGGCTATATGCAGATCATGCCCTTCTGGGTAAAGCTCATCGGCACGCCGGACAGCAATCTGTTTCACATGCGCACCAACCTGCGCTTTGGCTGCACGATCTTGCGCCACTACCTTGACATCGAAAATGGCGATCTGTTTCGTGCGCTCGGGCGCTACAACGGCAGCCTGGGTAAGCCGGAATACCCAAATATGGTGCGCGGCGCGTGGGAGAAACAATGGGCGTGGCCCGATGCCGCGGTTCACTAGCACTTACGTAATAAACCTGGCGCCGTCCCACAGCGACTGACTTTTCAGTCTGGCAACTTAGCGTGGCATACCGGGAAAACCACCGCCACCGCCCATGCCACCCATTAACCCCTTCATGTTGCGCATCATCTTGGCCATGCCGCCCTTGGTGAATTGCTTCATCATCTTCTGCGTCTGTTCAAACTGATTGAGCAAGCGATTGACTTCTTGAACCGGCACACCCGCACCGGTCGCAATGCGCCGCTTGCGGCTGGCCTTGATCAACTCGGGGTTGCTGCGCTCTTTCGGCGTCATCGAATTGATGATGCCCTCAATACGACGCAACGATTTTTCTTCAACGCCGCTGCCGGCTTGCTGCGCCATGGCGCCAAACTGGGCGGGGAGTTTGTCCAGCAAGCTGCCAATACCGCCCATGTTGCGCACCTGGCCCATCTGCTCTTTGAAGTCATTCAGGTCAAAGCCCTTGCCCGCCTTGAGCTTCTGAGCGAAGGCCTGCGCCTTCTCTTGATCGACGCCGCGCTGCGCGTCTTCGACCAAGCCGAGAATATCGCCCATGCCCAGAATGCGCGAGGCCATGCGATCCGGGTGAAATTCTTCCAAGCCGGTCAGCTTTTCACCGACACCGGTGAACTTGATTGGCTTACCCGTAACCTGGCGCACCGACAAGGCGGCACCGCCACGCGAGTCACCATCGAGCTTGGTCAGAATCACGCCGGTGAGCGGCAGTGCTTCATTGAAGGCCTTGGCCGTATTCACCGCATCCTGACCCAGCATCGCATCGACGACAAACAGCGTTTCGATCGGCTTGACCAGCGCATGCAGATCGCGAATCTCCGCCATCATGGCTTCATCGATCGCCAAACGACCGGCGGTATCAATAAACAGGACGTCGTAGTAATGCTTCTTGGCCCAATCCATAGCCGCTGCCGCGATGTCAGCGGGCTTCTGGTCACCGGTCGAGGGGAAGAAATCGATCCCGGCCTGCGCCGCAACAGCTTTGAGCTGCTCAATAGCGGCGGGACGATACACGTCACAACTGACCACGAGCACTTTTTTCTTCTGGCGCTCTTTGAGCCATTTGCCCAATTTACCGGTGGTGGTGGTTTTACCCGCGCCCTGCAAGCCGGACATCAAAATGATTGCCGGTGGTTGAGTCGCCAAATTCAGGGTTGCCGATGCGCCACCCATCAACTCGGTCAGCTCACGGTGCACCACCCCCACCAGCGCCTGACCAGGTGTCAGCGAGCCCACCACTTCCTGGCCCAGGGCTTTTTCCTTGACCTTGGCGACAAAGTCTTTGACCACCGGTAGCGCCACATCGGCCTCGAGCAGCGCCATGCGCACTTCGCGCATCATGTCGGCAATATTTTCGTCGGTCAGGCGAGCCTGGCCGCGCATGGTTTTCACCAAACGGGAAAGGCGCTGGGTCAGATTTTCAAGCATGGGGGAACTCCGAAAAGGTGGCACGACATCGCCAGCGGCAATGCGCCGTGCAGACCGTGTAAACTGAGGCAATGCCTGACATATTACTGCATGCCATCGCCGCCTCTCTCTATGCCGGACTGGCACTTCACTTCTGGCGCGGCCGCTGGCGTGGGCCCTTGCTGAATCGGCCGGCAAATGGAGTAGCTGGACAGCGAGGATGGGGAGGATTGGGCACCGGTGAGCGTGGTGTGATGCTCTTGGCACTGTTGTGCCACGCCGCCAGCTTGCGGCTGGAACTATTTGCCGAGGGTCAAATGCATTTTGGCTTCGCCATTGCGCTCTCGGTCATGATGTGGCTGGCCATGACGCTGTACTGGATCGAGAGTTTCTACGCGAATATGGATGGCCTGCAAGTGCTCGGGCTCCCCCTCACCGCCGTGGCCGTGGTGCTGCCGGGATTTTTTGCCGCACCACATATTCTGCCGAATGCGGGGACTCCCGGTTTCCGTTTGCACTTTCTCATGGCCATGCTGGCGTACAGCCTGTTCACGCTCGCTGCATTACATGCCCTACTGATGGCTGTGGCAGAACGACACTTGCATCGCGGCCGGATTACGCCCTTTCTGTCAGGTTTACCGCCCTTGCTCACCATGGAAGCCCTGCTCTTCCGGCTGATCCACGTCGCCTTTTTCCTCCTCACACTGACGGTACTGAGTGGCGCGCTGTTTTCGGAAACCCTGTTTGGCAAAGCCTTCACCTTCAACCACAAAACCGTTTTCGCACTCTTGTCCTGGGCCATTTTTGCTGCGCTGCTGATTGGCCGCCATTTGCGCGGCTGGCGCGGACGTATCGCCTTGCGCTGGACCCTGTCCGGATTTGCCGCCCTGCTCCTGGCCTATGTCGGCAGCCGCTTTGTGCTTGAAGTCTTGCTTGAACGCAGCTGATGGATGAGCTCTCGTTAAGCACGCAATTCGCGTTGCTCGGTCTGTTGCTCTTATGCTCAGGCTTCTTCTCCATGGCCGAAACCGCGATGATGGCCTCAAACCGGATTCGTCTGCGCCACGCCGCCCAGGAAGGCAGCCGCGGCGCCAAGCTGGCGATGACTTTGCTGGCCAAGACCGATCAATTACTCGGCGTGATTCTGCTCGGCAATACCCTCATCAACGCAGTGGCAGCGATGCTTACCGGCAATATCGCCTTGCAGATTTTTGGGGAGGAAAAGTGGGCGCTCGAAGCCGGTGCCTTGTTCGTCACCTTCTGCCTGCTGGTAGTTTCGGAAATCACGCCCAAAGTCGCTGGTGCCAGCTACCCAGACTGGCTGACACCGCGAATCAGCTTTATCTTGACCCCTTTGTTACGCTTGGCTTACCCCATCGTCTGGTTCGTCAATCTGTTTGTGAACCCCTTGATGCGCCTGCTGCGCCTGAAGCAAGGCCCCGATCACGACGCGCATCACCTCTCACCAGAAGAGCTACGCTCGGTGGTGCTGGAATCCGGCCACTTCATTCCTCAGCAGCACCGGGAGATTCTCTTCAACCTGTTTGAACTGCAAAGTATTACCGTCGCCGACATCATGCTGCCGCGCGGCGATATCGAGTCCATTGATATTGCCGCGCCCATCGACGAGATCCGCGAACAGCTGGCTACCAGCTATCACGCCCGGGTAATGGTCTGCGAAAACGACTCCGGCAATATCATCGGCATCCTGCACCGCCGCCGGCTATTGCAGCAAGCCTTTGACGGCGAGGTCACAACCGAGTCGATCCGTGAGCAATTGGTCGAACCCTATTTCATCCCTGCCGCGACGCCGATTTACACGCAAATGCAATTTTTCCGCGATAACCGGCAAAAGTTTGGTTTGGTGGTCGATGAGTATGGCGAAATCGAAGGTCTGATCACACTCGAAGACATCGTTGAAGAAATCATCGGCAAATTCACCACCAGCCTGCCCGGCAGCTCACGCAAACACACCTGGGATGAGCGGGGACATGCGCTGGTCGACGGCATGACCGGCCTGCGTGACCTGAACCGCCAGCTGGAGATCGACCTGCCGCTTGATGGCCCGCGCACGCTCAATGGCCTTATCCTCGAACACCTGCGCGACATTCCAGAAAGCGGCGTTAGCCTGCGCGTTGCCGGCGTGCCGATGGAGATCGTGCAAACGCAAGACCGCAAGGTCAAGATGGTCCGACTGCAGCGACCCAGCGCGACAGAAGCGGACTAAGCGCCGCTATGGTGGCATGCTATCTTGGGCATAGAATGAAGCCAAGGCACGAAAAGGGAGTGGGATAGCAGGATGGCCACAGCAGCAAAATCGACAAAGGCGAATGCGAATGCGCCCAAACTCTTGAACTTTTCCTGGGAGGGCAAGGACAAGAGCGGCAAGCAGGTTCGCGGCGAAATGAAAGGTGCCAGCGAAACGGCCGTGCGTGCCGCGCTGCGTCGTCAAGGCATCATGGTATCGAAGCTGAAAAAGCAAAAAATCGGTACCGGTGGCTCGATCACCGAAAAAGACATCTGCATGTTCACCCGCCAGCTCGCCACCATGACCAAGTCGGGCGTACCACTACTGCAGGCTTTTGAAATCGTTGGCAAAGGCGCCGCCAACCCGGCTATCGGCAAATTGCTATTCGACATCAAGACCGATGTCGAAACCGGCTCCAGCCTCGGCCAGGCCTTCCGCAAGTTCCCCTTGTACTTCGACGACCTGTTTTGCAACCTGGTTGCGGCAGGCGAGCAAGCCGGTATTCTGGATGCCCTGCTCGACCGCTTGGCCACCTACAAGGAAAAAACGCTCGCCATCAAGGCAAAGATCAAGAGCGCGATGTTTTATCCGATCTCCATTCTCGTGGTCGCCTTCATCATCACTGCCGTAATCATGATTTTCGTGGTGCCCGCGTTTAAGGGCGTATTCGCCAGTTTCGGTGGCGAATTACCGGCGCCAACGCAGGTGGTTATTGCCATTTCGGACGGCTTCGTGGCCAACTGGTACATTATTTTTGGTGGTATTGCCGGCGCAATCTATTTCGTCAAAGAGTCTTTCCGTCGTTCGCGCGCTTTTCAGATCGCAGTAGATAAATACATACTCAAAGTTCCTGTATTTGGCGACCTGATTCGCAAATCCTCAATTGCCCGCTGGACGCGCACCTGCTCAACGATGTTTGCCGCTGGGGTGCCCTTGGTGGAAGCACTCGACTCCGTCGGCGGTGCCGCCGGCAACTACGTGTACATGATGGCGACCAAACAGATTCAGGCCGAAGTCAGCTCTGGCTCCAGCCTCCAGACCGCCATGCAAAATGCCGAAGTCTTCCCCACCATGGTCGTACAGATGATTGCGATTGGTGAAGAGTCAGGACAGCTCGACGGCATGCTCGGCAAAGTGGCCGACTTCTTTGAAGCGGAGGTGGACGATGCCGTTGAGGCTCTGGCCAGCCTGATGGAGCCGATGATCATGGTGATCCTTGGTGGCCTGATCGGCGGCTTGGTGGTCGCGCTCTACCTCCCTATTTTCAAACTCGGCTCAGTCGTCGGTTAATGCACATGGCAGCACTTTCGGTACTCGCTGACCCCGCGACGTTTGCGCTCGTGGCCGGGCTGTTTGGCCTCACCATCGGCAGTTTCCTCAATGTCGTAATTCATCGCCTGCCCATCATGATGGAGCGCGACTGGGCCGGGCAGTGCGCCGAGCTGCGCAACGAAGCGCCTCCCGTGTTTGAGCCATTGAGCCTGGCCAAACCACGCTCTCGTTGCCCCTCTTGCGGGCATGCCATCGGCGCCATTGATAACATTCCGCTCCTAAGCTGGCTGCTGCTGCGCGGTAAGTGCCGCGGCTGCCAGGCCGCGATCTCGATCCGCTATCCGCTGGTCGAGCTTGCCACGGGCGTCATTTTCGCTGGGCTCGCCTGGCATTTTGGTTTCACCAGCGCAGGCTTGGCAGCACTCGTCTTTGCCGCGGCACTGATCGCCTTGACCGGCATTGATTTCGACACACAGTTGCTCCCCGACGACATTACCCTGCCACTGCTCTGGACCGGCCTGCTGGTCAATATCTGGGGTACTTTCGTGCCACTGAAAAGCGCCGTCATCGGTGCCATGGCAGGCTATTTGGCACTGTGGAGCATCTACTGGGGCTTTAAAATTTTCACCGGCAAAGAAGGCATGGGCTATGGTGATTTCAAGCTACTCGCCGCACTGGGCGCCTGGCTGGGCTGGGAAATGCTGCCGCTGACCGTTTTGCTGTCCTCCTTCGTCGGCGCCGCGATCGGCCTGACGCTGATTGTCGTCGCGCGCCATGGCCGCAATGTACCCATCCCTTTCGGCCCGTATCTCGCGATTGCCGGACTGATCGCACTGGTCTGGGGCAAACCCCTCACTCAAGCCTATCTCGGGACAGCGCTCTAAGGCCCGGTTTATTCAGCGAAACCGCCTAAACGCTTGAAATAGCCGGCACAGGCCTCAGCTATAATGGCCCGAAACCCGCTTTCAGGAGAAATCCATGCCGATCTACGCTTATCGCTGCACCAGTTGCGGCTTTGAGAAAGATGTCATGCACAAGGTCAGCGACCCTGTGCACACCACTTGCCCCTCGTGCAACACCGAAAACTTCGCCAAGCAGCTCACCGCCCCGGGCTTTCAGCTAAAGGGTAATGGCTGGTACGCAACCGACTTCAAAGGTGGCGGCACGAGCAAACCGGCAGAAGCCAAGAGCGAAACCAAAGCAGAAAGCGCCCCGCCCTGCCAAGGTGGCAGTGGCAGCTGTGCATGCCATTGATAGCCAGCAGACGTCGTTCCCTGTGCGTGCTATTAACCGGTAAGCCTGTGTGAAAAAATACTTCATCACCGGCCTGCTGATCTGGATTCCCCTCGCGATCACCCTCTGGGTCTTGGCGGCGCTGGTGCGCCTCATGGATCAGTCGCTGATCCTGTTGCCGCAAGCCATCCAGCCAGAGCGCCTGATGGGCTTTTACATTCCCGGCCTGGGGGCAATCCTGACGCTGGGCATCCTGCTCGGCACCGGATTGGTCGCGACCAACATCATCGGCCAAAAAATGGTCGTGCTGTGGGAGCGCACGCTCTCGCACATTCCGGTGGTGAAGTCGATCTACTACAGCGTCAAGCAAGTGAGCGACACGCTGTTTTCCGGTTCTGGCGACTCCTTTCGCAAAGTGCTGCTGGTGCGCTACCCGCACGGCGCGGCATGGTCGGTCGCCTTCATGACCGGCAATGCCGCGCGGCCGATTGCCGAGCTGTTGCCCGACGAGCATGTCGGTGTCTTCATCCCCACCACGCCCAGCCCAGTTAATGGCTTTTTCTTTTTTGTCGCCAAGAAAGATGTCATTGAGCTCGATATTTCGGTAGACGATGCCCTGAAGTACATCGTCTCGATGGGTGTCGTACCGCCAGTGCCGCGCGGCCGGGCGGCGGCCAATCCGTTAGGGCGCGCTCAGAACGAACTTTAGGCAGCGCCCTCGAACCATGCGCCGTGCCACGGCGACTGACTTTTCACCACTTTCATTTCTGGAAATTTCGTCATGCGTACTCATTACTGCGGTCACGTTACCGCCGCCAACGTTGATCAGATCGTTACCCTCGCCGGCTGGTGCCACCGTCGCCGCGACCATGGTGGGGTGATCTTTATCGACCTGCGTGATCGTGAAGGCCTTGCGCAGGTCGTGTGCGACCCGGATCGGGCCGACATGTTCACGATCGCCGAAGGCGTGCGCAATGAGTTTGTGCTCAAGATCACCGGCAAAGTGCGTCGCCGCCCCGCAGGGACAGAAAATGCCAACTTGGCATCCGGCGAAATCGAACTGCTCTGTCACGAGCTAGAAGTTTTGAATCCGGCCGTCACGCCTCCCTTCCAGCTCGACGAGGAAAACCTCTCCGAGAACGTGCGCCTGACGCACCGCGTAATCGACCTGCGTCGTCCGCAGATGCAGCGCAACATGATGCTGCGCTACAAGACAGCGCGCGCCTTCCGCCGCTTCCTCGACGACAACGGCTTCATCGATATCGAGACGCCGATGCTGACCAAGTCCACGCCCGAAGGCGCGCGCGACTACCTCGTGCCGAGCCGCACGCAGCCGGGCAGGTTCTTCGCGTTGCCGCAGTCGCCGCAGATTTTCAAGCAGCTGCTGATGGTGTCGGGCTTCGACCGCTACTACCAGATCGCGCGCTGCTTCCGCGACGAGGACCTGCGCGCCGACCGCCAGCCCGAGTTCAC
>CAZFSH010000089.1:0-9843 GCA_964521935.1 uncultured Propionivibrio sp. | reverse complement strand
GCGTGGCTAGTTCCAACTCGGGTGCGGCGATAACCGCATCGGAAACCAGATGGTCATACTTGGTCTTGATGGCATAGGTCGGTTTTGAGCGCTGCGCAAAAGCGATCGCCAGTGTTTCGCAAAGTCCTTTGACACCATCTTCGGCAATCGCCGCAAAGGGAATGCCCGCCTTGTTATTGATGATCTGAACAACGCCCATCAACTCGCCCGTTTGTGCATCGACGATCGCCGACACGAGCATCTGCTTCGTGCGATAACCGGTGCGCTTATCCACCTCCTGCAAAAACCGTAACGAGGGATTGATGGCTTTTAACTCATTGTCATCATAGACATCACTGATATTGACCGTTTTTTTGGCCAGCGCCACGTGACCGGCAATACTCTGATCAGCTATAGGAAGCCGGAGATCTTTAAACGAGTTAAGGCCAGTTTTGACTTTAGAAACAATAGAAGCTTTGTCTTCGCCTACCGAATAGATAGTCAGGCGATCAGCATTGAACAATTCGCACACATCTGCAGACAGTTCCAACATGATTTCGTCGATATTTGACGTTGCATGGATCTTGTTGGTAACCGTTTGCAAATTCTTGAAGAAGGCAAGGCGAGTACCAACATCACTGACATTGGCACTGCTAGTTTCTGTCATAGGCGTAAACATATTCATGCGCTGAGTTCCATCTCCGCTTCTGCCGCGTTCAGCCCACCATCAAGCAAGTAAGCGGATATGCCATGCTGGGAAAGCAAAAATGCCGCGGCAGAGCTGCGCCGCCCAGTTTGGCAATACACCACGTAGTCTTTTTTCGGATCGAGCACGGCGGTCGCCTGACGAATTTCATTAAGGGGAATATTGATTGCCCCGGGAATGCCGTTTTGCTTGAATTCGGCAGGGAATCGCGTATCAATCCAGGTGGCGTTTACCAAAGCGCCTACCTGGGAATCCTGCCAACTGGCGCGCCGAAGTAATGGCTGTTGCAGCAAGGTTGAAAAGTCCTGCTTGGCTAATCGCCAAATGACACCATCCGTTTTCATAGTCACCGTCGCATTACGCGGTACGGCGGAAACCAAGGACTCCTCGCCAAAACCTTCGCCGTCGCAAAGCTCTGCAATATCACTTTCAACGCCAGCAATTTGACGTGTCACGCGGCAACGACCACGCTCAATCAGGTAATAAAAATCCCCGGCATCGCCCTGACGAATAATGACATCGCCTTTGATAACATTGAAGCGTGAAAAACACTGTAGTAAACGCGGAATATTGGCTGGAGGGATCGTGGCAAAGGCACTGGTGACCAAGCTCTGATCGGCGCACAAACCACTGAGATTGCGCCATTCAGGGGCTGTTTCTACGTTAGCTACCCGGCCAGTGGAATTCAATTGATTGCGTGGCGATGCGAGCTGATCCCAGGTGGCAACTAAATCGATGGACTCCTCATCAAGACTAACCAGGGTGCATGCCGTGATGGCCTGCATGGCAACAGGTTCAAGCTTATCGACCCTACTACGCATGGTAGCACCAACCACATGACCGTTAATGACAGGCTGCAACCCTTGCCCACTCCCCCCCACAACCACCACAACCAGTTGATCGGGATACCGTAACGTTAGCTCACCACTGAGCAGATAAACAATACGATTGCGCCATTCAGCCAAACTCAGAATGTCCGCACCTTGAGCTACCTTATGAACTTGGCTGATGGCAACCAAACGGTCAATACTCGCTACGGAGAGCGCAGAAAGCGGCTCAAAGCGTGACAGTTGCGCTGCAGTAACCGGTAATGCCTTATTCATAGGTCAAATAACTGGTTATTCTGCAACATGCGTGGGCGAAACTCACCGACGCAGTCTTCCAGCTCCTGCATGGTCAGTTCAATCTGTCCCGGCTTCAAATGCGTAATAAATACTTCACAATTACGCTCTAGCTGCGATAGCTCTTCCATGAGCAAAGACGGACAGAGGTGCTTCGACATCAAGGCCAGGTTGCGTTCGCGGTCAGAGAAAGCACACTCGATCAGCAGGTACTTCAAATTGGAAATCTGATTCACCACCTTCCATAAGTCGGGGCACGGTCCGGTATCGCCGGAAAAAACCAGGCTGCCGGAGCCAGAATTCACCTGAAACGCCACAGCGGGTACCGTATGGTCAGCGGGTAGCGGCGTAATTGTGCGCCCATCCAAATCAATCGACTCGCCAATTTTTATTTCAGAAAACTTCATGAAGGGCGTTTCAGCGTTCGGAATCTTGGTGAAGTCTGGCCAAATCGCCCAATTGAAAATATGCGCACGCATAATTTCCAAGGTAGCAGCAGTAGCGTGGATCGTCATCGGTCGATTACGCATTTCACCAACGGTATCGACGATGAACGGCACGCAGGCAATGTGATCAAGATGCGAATGCGTAATAAATACGTGATCAATCTGCACCAACTCAGCAATGGCCAGATCGCCCACGCCCGTCCCGGCGTCGATCAACACGTCGTGATCCAGCAACAAGGAAGTGGTGCGCAAATGCCGGCCACCAATCCCACCGCTGCAACCAAGGATGCGAATTTTCATATCAACTTACTTTGTTTCAAAGGTTGTAACGCCATCCCAGTCAGCATCGAGAGACTCGGTGCGCAGATGGTCAATGCGTTTTTTATACAGTTCATACAGGTAGTGCGGTGAGGTTTGCTCAAGCTCATCCAGCAAGGCCTCGGCCGCATCCCATTGCTGCTGGCGGTACAAGGCCAGCGCAGACTGCCATTTTGCTAACTGAGCCAATGTCTGCTCAGGAACCTCACCAATCAGCCCTAATGGCTCATAAATCCCGACCGGCTCAGCTTTGCCTTTGACGCGCACCCGGTCCAGCTCCCGGAATACAAACTCATTCACGAGGAGCTTTTGCGACTCTTCGCCCACAATGATGCCTACCCCGTACTGCTTGGTAATGCCTTCAAGGCGCGAGCCCAGATTGACCGCGTCGCCCATCACTGTGTAGGCTTTGCGTACCGGCGAGCCCATATCACCGACAGTCATCGTGCCGGTATTGACGCCAACACCAATTTTCAATTCAGGCCAGCCTTTGGCGACAAGGTGCACATTCAGTTCCGTCAACGCTTTCTGCATATCCAGCGCCGTCAGGGTTGCGTTGCGCGCATGGTGCTCGTCGGCAACGGGCGCCCCCCAAAAAGCCATGATGGCATCGCCAATGTACTTATCCAACGTACCGCGATTGTCTCGCACCACCTTGGTCATCGCACCAAGATATTCGTTCATCAGGGTAGCCAGTTGATCTGGCTGCAGGCCTTCTGAAATGGTGGTGAAGCCGCGTACATCAGAGAACAATACCGTCAGTTCAGCCTTGCGCCCATTCATGCTGTAACCCTCGGGGTTACGGGCCATCTCATCAACTAACTCTGGCGGCACATACTGGCCAAACAATTGGGCAAACTGACGCTTGGTTCGTGACTCAGCAAAGTAACCCCATGACATATTTAGGGCATACAGAAATATGACCGAGATAAGACTGGCTGCCAGGGGCAGAACAATGTTGGCGCCGTACCAAAAGAGAAAGTTCACCGCTAGTAAAAACAGCAGTACGATCAGACCAAGAATTGTGGCGCGGAAGGGTTGCATGCGCGGTAAAACCATAGCCATGATCAAACCACTGATCAAGAGAATCACGACGTCCGCTCCCATGATGTACGGCGGCTTGAATTTGATTGAACTGTCGAGCATTCCTGAGAGCATGTTGGCATGCACTTCCACTCCGGGATAGGCCGTATCCACCGGCGTTGCACGCAAATCCATCAGGCCTGGGGCCGTTGTCCCGACGAGCGCAATACGCCCGGCCAATCGCTCTTGAGGAATGGTGCCATTGAGTACATCAGTCATGGAGTAGTAGGCAAAACTACCACGATAGCCACGGTAGGGAATCAGTGTTGCCACGTTCTCATCGACGGGGATACGCATCACGCCACCGTCGGCTGTTTTTACATCCAGCCACTCCATGCCGCCGTAGCTATCTTGCGCATCATTGGGAAATCCGGGGATAAGCTCTGTGGTACCGAGTACCGAGCGAACCATCGCCAGCGAAAGCGATTCGTAATAGTTACCGCCGTGCTCAACCAATAAAGGGACCCGCCGGGCCAAGCCATCAAAATCAATCAATGGGTTGAAATGCCCTGCGCCAGCAGCAGCGCGTTGAAATTTTGCCAAGTTGCTGCCGTAACTGGTCCACGTCGTAAAGGCAATATTGCGCCCTTCAAATAGCATGGACGGGAGCGCCGGAGGGGGTAATTCGCCAGAGCTAACGCCATCGGCCACCCCAGAAAAATAATACCCAAGAACAACCTTGCGATTTTTCATGGCCGCGGCAAAGCGCGAGTCATAGTCGAGCTTGGGGCGCAGGCTATTCAATGCCGACTTGAACTTTGCATCACCGCGAAGCTGGTTATTCGCAATGGCATCGAGCGTTTTTATGCCAGAGCTGACATCAGGCTCGGCAAACACCACGTCGAAACCGACCAGTCGAAGCTTGTAATAATCAAAGGCCTTATCGAGGAAAGTCGCCATCTTGTCGCGACTCCACGGCCAGCGCCCTTGCTCTGCCAGGGATTTTTCGTCGATATCCAGAATGACAATGCGCTCATCGAGCGTTTGCGGCATGGTCAAGCGAATCTTGGCATCATAAATGATCGAGTCCAAGTGACTGATAAAGCCAATTTGATATAGACGTGCCGAATGCCCCAGTAAGGCGACGAGCACAAGCAAGCCTAGCAGAACTCGCGAAAAATACTTCTTCATACACTATGCCCAACGATTGGTTTTAACCGTAAATGCACTCTCACCCCCCTCTTCCAGTTCAGGTTTTGAGAAAAAACTCCATCTTCACTCCTGCAATCTCGATGATGTCGTGATCAGCCAACGCATGTGCCTGCGCGTCAAGCAAGGTGCCATTTACCGACGGAAAATTAGTGCCTTCAACGTGGGTAATAAAGTAGCCGTGAGGCCGGCGGGCGATGACGGCAACCTGTACGCCCGGCTTGCCCAAGGTCGTCAATGACTTGGTTAGTTCCAGCTCTTTACCCGCATTGCCGCCGTTAAGCACTTGCAAGGCAGCAAGCGGCAAGCCTGCAGCGGGAGCGGCAGGACGCGGTGGAACGGATGTAGCTGGAGGAGAAGGAGAAGCGTGCGCCGCCACCGGCGCATGCGCGCTTTCTGAGGCGCCATGGGCAAGCGCGTCGGCACCATCAGCCGGCTTCACTGAAGCGCCCGGACGGAGAATCATGGTTTTTTCAAAGTCCGCTTGCTGCATCGCCGCCGGCGCATCGTTGTGATACTTCAGACGATATTTACCCAGCTCGATCGTATCGCCGTTCTGCAAAAAATGCTTTTTGATTGACTGACCATTCACAAACGTACCGTTGGTGCTGCCCATATCCTCAAGAAAGGAATCATTGAGGATGGTAATGACGACGGCATGCTCGCCCGAGATCGCCAGATTATCGATTTGAATATCATTGTGCGGTTTGCGCCCTATTGTGGTCCGCTCTTTGGTAAGCGGAATCTCCTTGAGCACCAAGTTGTCCATGCTGAGTATTAGCTTTGCCATTGTCGTCTTTCCTCAAGACCAAATTAGTTAAGCAAGGAAGCGAACGCTGCCCTCATTTTGGCCATAAGTTTGGCCCACCAGCCCGCCACCTCTGCAAAGTCGCCTTTGATTTTCACCAGTATGACGGAAACATTGTCGCGTCCGCCGTTGTCATTGGCCAACTGAACCAATTGTGTCGCGCAAAGCGACAAATTGGCGGCCAGCATTTCTATCGTCTGGCCAATTTCCTCGTCGTCCACCATGTCATTAAGGCCATCAGAGCAGAGTAGATAAATATCGCCGACCTCGACAGGCAGTGTCTGCACCGTCGGCTCAACATCAGGATCAACCCCTAAAGCACGCGTTACCAAGTTTTTATTCTGAGACAAACGCGCCTGCTCTTTGCTGATCAGGCCGCTATCAATCTGCTCCTGCAACAAGGAGTGATCGCGCGTGATCTGTACAAAGTTGCCATCTCGCAACCGATACAGGCGCGAATCGCCAATATGGGCCACCGTTACGGAATTATTGTGAAACACTGCACTAACTAGGGTGGTGCCCATGCCGGCATATTGTGGCTGACTACGCGCGGCCTGATAAATGGCTCCATTAGCCCGTGCCAGTTCGCTCAGCAGGGCTTCAGTGGCATAAGTTGGGCTGTTACTACCAACAACAGCTGATGGTGAGCGTGCCGTAAAGCACCGCTCCAGTTCGCTACTGAGCAAGGCTGTAGCCATGCCGCTAGCCACTTCCCCGGCGTTATAGCCGCCCATGCCATCAGCCAGAATCACCAGACCGTGGGCCGGCTTAGCAACAACCGAGTCCTCGTTATGCGAGCGCACCATGCCCGGATCGGTCTGCATGGCAATTTCTAATGCACTCGCTACGGCACTATGTACATTGGCGTTCATTCTTTCTCCATTGGCTGTGCCGTTTGCGTCGCTGTTTTAGAGGTAGCTGTTTTGGCCGCCGTTTTTTCAATAATCAGGGCACAAGCCCTTATCGCTTTAGCCATTTCAGCACCAGTTTGAAAACGCTCGGCAACATTTTTTTTCAAGGCTTTATCCAGTACAAAATTCAGGGCCGAGGGCAATGCCGCATTAACCGAGCGAATATCCGGCGCCGGTTCATTAGCAATTTTGTACATTAACTGCGCCATTGAATCTCCGCCAAAAGGCAATTGACCGCAACTCATTTGAAACAGCGTCACGCCCAAAGAGAACAAATCAGAACGTCCGTCTATCTTGTGACCGGCCAACTGCTCCGGTGACATGAAACTCGGGGTTCCAAGCACCATGCCGGTTTTGGTTTTCGATGAGTCGGTAATCCGTGCTATGCCGAAATCAGTAACTTTTACCTGATCAGAGGTCGCCTCATACATGATATTGGCCGGCTTGATATCACGATGCACCACGCTGTTCTCATGCGCATAGTTCAGCGCTTCCGCCACGCGCGCAACAATACTGAGCACCTGCGGCAAAGGCAGCAAATTATCCGGTTTGGTGAAGGGGACGAGATCGTGGCCTTTCAGAAACTCCATAGCGATATACGCCAGATCATGCTCTTCGCCGGCATCAAACATTGTGACGATGTTGGCGTGATTCAACCGACCGGCCGTTTCCGCCTCACGGAAAAAACGCTCTTTGACATCCGCCAACTCATCTTCATCGAACTCCTGCGACAAAGCCATGGTTTTGATTGCCACCACACGATTGATTTTGGGATCGCGCCCCAAATACACCACCCCCATCGCACCTTTGCCCAACTCTTTTTCAATTTGATAACGTCCGAGCATGGGCTTTTCCACATTACCCGACGCATCCAGCAGGCTAGCGTTACTACGATTGGCGCCAGCCCCGCCAAGAATGACGGTTTCCGACAGCTGCTTCGCCCGATTGATCCGGGACTCCAGATCACGGAACTTCGGGTCAAAATCGGCCATATACAGAAATACCGCCTCAGCCTTGTTGAACTGGCGTTTGCGCTCAAAATCCAGCGCCAGGTTGTACATGTTCTCCATCAACTGTTTATCCATGGGGCATTTGCGGAACTTGTCAAACGCCATATCCAACTGGCCCTGCCCTTGAAAAGCTAAGCCCAGCATACGATTGGACTCCGCCGACTCGGCATCCGACTTCTCCTTGCCCTGCTCGGTTACCAGAAAGCGTTTGGTGGTCAGCAGCAAATGCCCCACCAGCAGCAAGGTAGCCGGCAGCATTAACTGCAGCCACAGCAACTGCGTGGTCATCAAGACAAAGTGAGTCCCCAGCAACAACAGCAATAATCCAAGAGTAATGCCAGCCCCTACGCCGGCTTTCAGGCGTGGCAAAAGCAAGATCAAGTACAACGCAATCAGTAAATAAATACTGTATTCGACTGCCACACCCCACGCTGGCGCGACGAAAAAATGTTCTGAAAGCAGACTCGACACCGAGTGCGCAAGCATCAATACTGCAGGCATGGACGGGCTTACCGGCGTCACAAACACGCTGCCGATAGACGATGATGTTGGTCCGATCAAAACGATTTTGTCGCGGAATTTATCCAAGGGCACTTTGCCCGTGCTGACATCAAAAAATGAGTCCACCGAAAATGCCGAGGTGCTGGCATCCGGCCCGCGGTAAAAAAAGGTCAGCATGCGCGAGTAATTATCCGTACCGATCTTCAAACGCCCCAAGCTGACCGAATCACCAGCGCGCACTTTGATATCTGTCGGTGTCAAATTCAAGCTGCGCGCCGCCACCAACAATGACAATGCCGGGTAATACTGGCCGTAGTAATCAATGACTAAGGGATCAGTACGAATGGCACCATCGACATCCGGTGCAACGTTCAAGTGACCAATGCCTCTGGCCGTTGAACCCAATGGCGGAATCACCGCAGCGTCAATGCTCACTGCCGGCAAGGGTGGCGCGCCATCGCCCGACAATTTGACCGCATTGGCACGCACATAATCAGGCAACTCGCCGTCGGCCCGCCCTATCGGATCGCCCAAGGTGAACAACATCGGCAAGGCGACATTGTTTGCCTGACGCAGCGCCGATGCCAAGCGACGGTCGGTATTGAGCTTGTCTTCGGCTTCGCGCAACAGCGGCTCTAGCGTCACGCAATCGCTGCTGGGGTTGGGGCTGATCGGTTCTGCAACGGCAGGGGTATCGGTAATCCCGCAGTTCGCGATCATACGTTCGATGTAGCCCAACCCCGCATCGCGCTGTGGCTCGGAAAACAGGACCGTTGTGGCAATTACCTTGGCTTTGGCGCCAGCCAGCCGCTCCACCATGTCCGCCATGATGTCGCGCGACCATGGCCAACGACCAATATTGTCGAGACTGGTTTTATCGATTGCAATGACCGCGATCTTGTCTGATGGCGTGCGTGAGGTCGCTCCAACACCCAAGTCATAAGCTTTGCGCTCAAGACTCTGCATCAGTTCACCCGAACCCAGCAGCAAGATCACCAGACTGACCACGATGCCGAGCATGGCATCGCTTTTCCAGAATCCGCTATGTTTTCCTGCGCTCATATTGTCCGTATCGGCCCGTCGTTATCGAGGTAATCCGTTGCCGATGTCAGTGAAACGCACCGAATAAACAGATTGATAGTGACAATTGTTACAGTCAAACCTAAAGACAGTCAATCAATTTCGCCAGTCTCGTCTGTGCAAAAATTTTGCGCCAAGAAAAAACCCCATCTTGAGCCTTCGAGACGGGGTTTTTTTGCTAGGTTAGCGCCCACCAAAAAGTGTGCGCCGTCCCACAGCGACTGACTTTTGCAAACAGCTTACAGCATTGCCTTCAGCAGTTTGGCCATTTCCGACGGGTTGCGCGTGACCTTGAAGCCGCACTCTTCCATGATGGCGAGCTTGGCATCGGCAGTATCGGCACCACCAGAAATCAGCGCACCAGCGTGGCCCATGCGCTTGCCTGCCGGCGCGGTGACGCCAGCGATAAAGCCGACAATCGGCTTCTTCATGTTGGCTTTGCACCACATCGCGGCTTCGGCTTCGTCCGGACCACCGATTTCACCGATCATGATGACGGCATCGGTATCGGGATCGTCGTTGAAGGCGCGCATCACATCAATATGCTTGAGGCCATTGATCGGGTCGCCACCAATACCGACGGCCGACGACTGGCCCAGGCCGATTTCGGTGAGCTGCGCGACAGCTTCATAAGTCAGCGTGCCAGAGCGCGACACGACACCGATACGACCTTTGCGGTGAATGTGACCAGGCATGATCCCGATTTTGCATTCACCTGGAGTGATCACTCC
>CAZFSH010000088.1:8259-9878 GCA_964521935.1 uncultured Propionivibrio sp. | reverse complement strand
ACGGTCGTTGAGCCAGATTTTTCTAGCCTTGACGCACGTATCAATGAAATTAAAAAGATGTGTGACGAGTTGTCCTCATCAATAATCAAATTCACCCAGCAGCGCGATAGCCTTCTCGCCGACCCCAGCTTCCGCAGCTACTTGGCAGCGGATGCGGGCGCTCGTTCTGGGAAAATCAAGCTGACGCCAGCGCAGGATGCACAACTGCAACAACTCGGATTGAAGTATGCTCGCACCACGCAAACCACTCGCGATTTAGCGCGGCAGATCGATCAAGCAAACGCCCGGCTGAGCACAGCAAATGAGGAATTAGCTAATTTAAATAGCGAGCGCCACCAGTCAGGCGAAAAACTGTTTATTACGATACGCCAAATTACTGGCGATACGCTTATTCGGAAAACCCGTTGCCGCTATGGAAGCGAGTTATGCGCAACCATGACGGCCCCTGAAATTCGCAGCAAGCTGCGCGAAACATCATCGTCGTTCGCAAAACTTGATGATCTGTCGGTTGGCAGCTTTACTTGGGTGTATGCCGAGGCGCCATAGCCGGCCAACCGGCAGAAATGAAATCCAGCTTCAGCGCAGGCTCAGCCTGATTTTCTCCTCGATTACTCGGTGACGGCGTCGCATAGAGATAGTGCGCCAGTCCATACCCTAATAAGGCGCTCACTACGGCGAGTGCAGCGATACCGAGAATAGCCTTACTGTCGCGTGGCACCAGCCCACCGCTGGAACTGGGCGAAGATTTTTTTTGCGTCTGCCGGCCTGAAGCCTGCTTGGCAACCATCTGCCCCAGCAGCGCCTCGTCATGAACCCGCTGCCGATGCGCCGCATCGGCTTGGGCATAGACGCCCTCGCCAACGTCGCGTTGCTGCTGCACCTCGGCTTCAGCGTGAGCCCGCGCCCGTGCCGCCGCCGCGGCTTCTTCCTCTTGCACCTTGCGTCGCTCCGCTTGCTGCACGGCGTCGCGTTCAGCGGCCATGCGGGCGATGGTCAAGGACTCCAGGGATTGTTCGGCACGCACTTTCTCCAGCGCCAGCTCTGCCGCACGCCGCTCCGACTCGGCGCGCTGCCGAGCCATCGACTCGGCCTCCTGCTCCCGTGCGGCGCGCGCTTGAGCGGCTTTGGCTAATTCAGCGGCGGCAAATTCGCGGCGCTTGGTATCGGCCAGCGCTCGCTCCTCCGCTTCAACCCGGGCCCGTGCCGCCATCTCCAGCAAGCGCTCAGCATGCGCGCGCTCTGCCGCGACCGATTCGGCCGCTGTTTCGGCTTGCGAACGATTCTGTGCCTGTAACAAGGCCAACTCTTCTGCCGCCTGCTTGCGCTGAAGGGCGCCGAGCAACTCGGTGTCGGCAAAACGTCGTTCATCCGCTTCGCGCCGCGCCCGCTCATCCGCCCCGGCGCGCGCCAAGGCGGCGGCTTCGGCGCCGCGTGCGTGATCCAGTGTGGCGTCGCGATCAGCGCCCGCCGGCAAGGGGTTTGCCTCGCCGCGGGCGAGTCGCTGCCGTTCGAGGGCAAACAGTTCGTCAAGTACTCTGCTCATAGGCCGCTAGCGTAAGGGAGAAGCCGTGAATCACGAAGGTAGAATAGGCCGCAGGAAGCGCCCTTCCTCTGCGTCA
>CAZFSH010000088.1:0-8159 GCA_964521935.1 uncultured Propionivibrio sp. | reverse complement strand
TCCTCTGCGTCAGCCCCCATTTTCAGAGCCTCCGCCATGCTTTCCCGCCTGCTGTTACTTGTTGTGTTGTGCTTTTCCAGTGCCAGCCATTCGGCCGAACCCTTGTCGCCCGAACAGGCTTTTCGCTTTGAAGCACGGGTGATCGACGCCACTACCATCGAAGCGCACTGGCAAATTGCCGATGAATACTATCTTTATCGCGACAAATTCACGTTCGCGGTTACCGGTGCCAGCATGGGCCAGGTGGCGCTGCCGGCAGGCAAATCCAAGCAGGATGACAACTTTGGTGCTGTCGAGGTCTACTACCACGAGATAAGCGCACGCCTGCCATTAAGCGCCATCACCGGGCCGGTACAACTGCAGGCGCAGGCGCAAGGCTGCTGGGACGGGGGTATTTGCTACCCGCCACAAAAGTACGCCGCGACGCTCGACATGAGCGCGATGCCGGCACCAAGCGCCGTCCCACAGCCACTGACTTTTACCGACAGCAACGACAGCGCCGGCATTGCCGGTTTTCTGGATCGCGCCGGCGCCAAGGGCAGCTACTGGCTCATCCTGACCAGCTTCTTCGGCTTTGGTTTGCTGCTGGCCTTCACGCCCTGCATGTTTCCGATGATCCCCATTCTCTCGGGCATCATCGTCCAGCACGGCCATGCCGTCACCCATGCCCGCGCCTTCGTGCTATCGCTGGCCTATGTGCTGGGCATGGCGCTGACCTATGCGGCCGTGGGCGTTGCCGCCGGCCTCTCCGGCACGCTCCTGTCCGCGGCGTTGCAAAACGCCTGGGTGCTGGGCGGCTTTGCTCTGGTTTTCGTGGTGCTGGCCATGTCGATGTTCGGCCTCTATGAACTGCAACTCCCCAGCGCGCTGCAAAGTCGCATTTCCAACACGGCCAATAAGCAGGGGGGCTCGCTGCCCGCGATTGCGCTCATGGGTGCGCTCTCCGCCTTGATTGTTGGCCCCTGCGTCGCCGCACCCTTGGCTGGTGCGCTGCTCTATATCGCCAAAACCGGCAATGCTGTGCTCGGCGGCTGGGCGCTCTTTGTCATGGCGTTGGGCATGGGCGCGCCGCTCTTGCTCGTCGGCGCCTTCTCGCGCTCGCTGCTGCCGAAAAGCGGGCCTTGGATGAATGGCGTCAATCGCTTTTTTGGCGTGCTCATGCTGGCTACGGCCTTGTGGCTGGTGTCGCCAGTTATTCCTGTCTGGCTGGCGATGCTCGGCTGGACGGCGCTGTTGATCGTCCCCGCCATCTATCTGCATGCCCTCGACCCTTTGCCACCCCATGCCCACGGCTGGCAGCGGCTGGGTAAAGGGCTGGGTGTTATGGCATTACTCGCCGGTGCGGCCATGCTGGCAGGCGTGCTCGGTGGCGCGCGCGACCCGCTGCAGCCATTGGGCTTCCTGCATGCCGAGGCAAATCCAAACAGCGCCGTCCCACAGCGGCTGACTTTTACCAAAGTGACCAGCGTGGCCGAGCTGGATGCCCAACTCGCCGCCACCAAGCAGCCGGTCATGCTCGACTTCTATGCTGATTGGTGCGTCAGCTGCAAGGAAATGGAGCGCTACACCTTTGCCGATGTAGACGTCACCGGCGCGATGAACCAGTTTTTGTTGCTCAAAGCCGATGTCACCGACAACACGCCCGACGACAAAGCCCTGCTGGCGCGCTTTGGCCTGTTTGGCCCGCCCGGCATTATTTTCTTTGACGCGCATGGCAAGGAACTGCCAACGCCGCGCGTGGTCGGCTTTGTCCCGGCCGAAAGCTTTTTACCCACCCTCACCTCCGTCCTGAAGGGAAGCTGATGTTCACCGGCATCATTACCGCCATAGGCACCATCGTCAAACGCACTCCGTTGGCAGAAGGAACGCGCCTATCGATCCGCGCGCCGAAACTTGACCTATCCGACGTCGCGCTGGGCGATTCGATTGCCCACAACGGCGTCTGCCTTACCGTCATTGCCAAGCGCAAGGACGGCTACGACGTCGATGTCTCGCGCCACACGCTCGATTGCACTACCGGGCTCGATGTCGACAAGGGGCAGGTCAATCTGGAAAAAGCGCTGCGTTTAGCAGACCGCCTCGGCGGCCATTTGGTCTCTGGCCATGTCGATGGCATCGGTGAAGTCGTCACGTTCACACCCATCGGCGAATCGCATGAACTGATCATCAAGGCACCCAAGGCCCTGGCGCGCTACATCGCGCGTAAAGGCTCCATCACCGTCGACGGCGTCTCCCTGACGACCAATGCGGTGAAAGGACGGAAATTCTCGATCAATCTGATTCCGCATACCGTCGCCAATACCACGCTGCAGCGTTTGCAGGCCGGCAGCGCGGTTAATCTGGAAATTGACCTCATGGCGCGCTATGCCGAACGCATGATCAAGGAATCCCGCAAGTAAGCAAGGGCGACTTTACAAGAGCGACCATAGGCCGGCGATGCGTCTGATCAAGGATTTTTCTGTCTCGGCACTCGTCGCCGGCTTCGTCACCGTGCTGGTCGGCTTCACCAGTTCCGCCGTCATCGTTTTTCAAGCCGCGCAAGCCGCGGGTGCCAGCCCGGCGGAAGTCGCCTCATGGATGTGGGCGCTGGGCATAGGCATGGGCGCTACCTGCATAGGCTTGTCCTTACGCTATCGCGTGCCGGTGGTCACAGCTTGGTCCACACCGGGCGCCGCCATGCTGATTACCGCCGTGGCCGGCATTCCGATGAGCGAAGCCATTGGCGCCTTTTTGCTCTCGGCCCTGATGATTTGCCTTGCCGGCTTCTCCGGCGCCTTTGAGCGCGCTCTGAACCGCATTCCGCTGTCAGTGGCCTCGGGCATGCTGGGTGGTGTGCTGCTGCGCTTCGGCCTCGATGTCTTTGTCGCCATGAAAACCCAGCTGCTGCTGGCCGGTGTGATGTTCGTCGCCTATCTGTGCGCGCGCCGCGCCACGCCGCGCTATGCGGTGGTGATCACCTTGCTCGCCGGCCTCCTCGTCGCGGCGGGTCAAGGCCTGCTCAACGTCACACAGGTCCAGTGGCAACTGGCAACACCGGTATGGACAACGCCGGCCTTCTCGCTGCCCGCGCTGATTGGCGTCGCGATTCCCCTCTTTGCCGTCACCATGGCCTCACAAAACGTCCCCGGCGTAGCGGTGATCCGGGCATCGGGCTATCAGGTGCCGCTATCCCCGGTGATCGGCTGGACGGGTGTCGCCAACCTGCTGCTGGCCCCTTTTGGCGGCTACGCACTCAATCTCGCGGCCATTACCGCCGCCATCTGCATGGGGCGGGAAGCCCACGAAGACCCAGCGCGCCGCTATGTTGCTTCCGTCGCGGCTGGAGCTTTTTACCTGCTTATCGGTTTGTTCGGTGCCACCGTCGGTGCCGTTTTCCTGGCCTTGCCACGCGAACTGGTCATGGCCATTGCTGGTCTGGCGTTGTTCGGCACCATTGGCGGCGGCCTGGCCACAGCGCTGGCCAAGGAAAGCGAACGTGAGCCGGCGCTGGTCACGTTTCTGGTTACCGCCTCCGGCATCAGCCTGCTCGGCATCGGTTCCGCCTTCTGGGGGCTGGTCGCCGGCGCCTTAGCATTGCTGATTGCCCGTATCGGCAAGCAAACCAAGGACTGAGGACTCCCGGCGTAGAATGCGCCGCCTCTGCGCCCAATCAGGCGCGCCAACACAGACCGTACCGTCATGAGTATCAGTTCCGTTTCCGAGATCGTCGCCGAGATGCGCGCCGGCCGTATGGTTATCCTCGTCGATGAGGAAGACCGCGAAAACGAAGGCGACCTTGTTCTCGCCGCCGAGCATGTCACGCCAGAAGCGATCAACTTTATGGCCAAGTGGGGCCGCGGCCTGATCTGCCTGACGCTCTCCGAAGCACGCTGCCGCCAGCTCGACCTGCCGCTGATGGTGCGCGACAACCGCACCCCCCATGGCACCGCATTCACCATGTCGATCGAAGCCGCCACCGGCGTTACGACCGGCATTTCCGCTCATGATCGCGCCCGCACCGTTCAAGCCGCCGTGGCCCGCGACGCCAGCGCGGCAGACATCGTCCAGCCCGGCCACATTTTTCCGCTCATGGCGCAAAACGGTGGCGTACTGGTTCGCGCCGGCCACACCGAAGCCGGATGCGACCTCGCGCGTATGGCCGGGCTTGAACCCGCCAGCGTCATCTGTGAAATCCTTAAAGACGACGGCACCATGGCGCGCCTGCCAGATTTGATCGAGTTCGCCAAGGAACACGGCCTGAAAATTGGCACCATCCGCGACCTGATTCAGTACCGCTCCGAGAACGAAAAGCTGATTGAATGCGTCGCCGACCGTGACGTGGATGGCCCGTTTGGCCGCTTCCGCTTGCGCGCCTTTGCGGATCAAACAACCGGGGAACTGCACCTGGCGCTCACCAGTGGCGACATTCGTTCCGACGCAGAAACGCTCGTCCGCGTCCATGACTCGGTCAGCCTGCTCGACTTTCTCGATAGCAAAAACTCCCGGCACAAAATTACGCTCGAAGCCGCCATGCAGGCGATTGCGCACAATGGCCCGGGTGCCATGTTGATGCTGCACCGCAAAGAGTCGTCGGCCGAGCTGCTCGCTGGACTGCGCAACGACCAAGCACCCGCCGCCAAATGGGACCCGCGTATCTACGGCATCGGCGCGCAAATCCTGCGCGAACTGGGTGTCGGCAAAATGCGTCTCATCGGCAGCCCGCGCAAAATGCCCAGCATGGCCGGCTTCGGCCTTGAAGTCACCGGCTACCACCCCGACCCCTGCACCAAGGAAAACGCATGATCATTAACGAACTCCAATCCGACTTTGCTGGCGCCGGTTTGCGCATCGGCATCGTTCAGGCACGCTTCAACATCGACATTGGCGACGGCCTGCTCAGCGGCTGCAAAGCCGAACTCGCACGGCTGGGTGTCGCCGGCAGTGATGTCACCCTCACCACGGTGCCCGGCGCCCTGGAGATTCCCCTCGTGCTGCAAACCTTGGCCCAGACCGGCCAGTTCGACGCATTGATCGCGCTCGGCGCCGTCATTCGTGGCGAAACGTATCACTTTGAAATCGTGTCCAACGAGTCGGCCCGCGGCATTACCGATGTGCAGCTGAACAGCGGTCTGCCCATTGCCAACGCCGTGCTCACGACAGAGAACGACGAACAAGCGGAAGTACGCATGATTCAAAAAGGTGCCGAAGCCGCGATGGCGGCGGTGGAAATGGCCAACCTGCTGGCTGCGATCAAGAAAGGCGCCAAATAATGTCCGCGGGAAAATCACCGCGTCGTCGCGCCCGAGAGTTTGTCATCCAAGGCTTATACCAGTGGATGGTCGGCGGCCAGGACGCGGCAGCGATTCAAGTACAGGCTGAGGGCGTCACCGGTTTCAGCAAGGCCGATCGCACCTTGTACGAAACGCTGATCAACGAAACACTGGGCCATGCTGCGGCCCTGCAAGAAGCACTGCAGCCACACATCAGCCGCCCCTGGGACGAAATTTCCCCGATCGAGCGTGGCATCCTGCTGCTCGGCGCCTGCGAGATGACGCACCATATCGAAACGCCCTACCGCGTGATCATCAACGAATCCATCGAGCTCACCAAAACCTTTGGCGGCACTGACGGGCACAAGTTCGTCAACGGCGTGCTGGACAAGCTGGCCTTGCTGGTGCGCAAAGCGGAAGTCGACGCCGCCTGAATCCACGAAGCTCCTGTGGCTTCCGAGTTTTCCCTCATCGCCCGCTATTTCACTCGCGCCACGCCCAGTGCCGTACTGGGCGTGGGCGATGATGCCGCCTTGCTGCACCCGCGCGCCGGTCACGAGTTGGTGGTGTCCACCGATATGCTCGTCGAAGGCACGCATTTTCTGCCCGGCACCGACGCCTGCGATCTGGGCTGGAAAACCCTCGCGGTCAATCTTTCGGACATGGCGGCCATGGGTGCGGCGCCGCGCTGGGCGACGCTGGCGCTGGCCTTACCCGCCGCCCGCGATGATTGGCTCGCGGCCTTTGCTGACGGCTTTTTTGCCTGCGCCGAGACCTTTGGCGTTGAACTCATCGGCGGCGATACCACACGTGGTCCGTTGAGCTTGAGCGTCACGATTCTCGGCGAGGTCCCCGCTGGTCAGGCCTTGCGCCGGGATGGCGCGCACGTCGGCGACGACATCTGGGTGAGCGGTGAACCGGGGCGTGCCGCGCTCGGGCTGGCGCATCTGCAAGGCAAGCGGACACTCGATGAGCCGCTGCGTAGCGAGTGCCTTGCCGCGCTGCAGCGCCCGCAACCCCGCGTCGCACTCGGTCTGGCGCTACGCGATGTCGCCAGTGCGGCCATTGATGTCTCTGACGGCCTGCTGGCCGATCTGGGCCATATCCTCGAACGCTCCCGGCTCAGCGCCACCCTCCAATGCGCCGTCCCACAGGGGCTGACTTTTGCCAGCTATTTCAGTGGCGGCGATGACTACGAGCTGGTGTTCACGGCGGCACCCACACAGCGTGATCGCCTCGCCACACTCGCCAGCACGCTCAATCTGCCACTGACACGTATCGGCCAGACCGTAGCGCTTGTCCCGGGAACGGCGCCTGACGTGCGCGTTCTTGATGCGACAGGTAAGGACATCACCCCGCCTCAGCGCGGTTTCGATCATTTCCGCTAGACAAAAACATCATGGCTAAAAACCCCGCCCCACCGCTCAAGTTCCTCCTCAATCACCCGGCACACTTGATTGCTTGTGGCTTTGGCTCCGGGCTATCGCGTTTTGCGCCGGGCACCGCCGGTACGCTGTTTTCATGGGCAACCTATGCCGCCTTGCGCAGCTGGATGCCCGAAGATGTCGGGTTTGCCATTTTTCTGCTGCTCGCCTTTATCGCGGGAATCGCCGCCTGCCAGATCACCGGCCGGGCACTGGGCGTGGTGGATCATGGCAGCATCGTCTGGGATGAGATCGTGCCGTTCTGGGGTGTCCTCATGCTGGCACCACAAACCCTGCTCTGGCAGTTGTTCGCCTTTCTGACGTTCCGCTTCTTCGACATCATCAAGCCGCCACCCGCCGACTACTTTGACGAGAAAGTTAAAAACGGCTTCGGCGTCATGATGGATGATCTCATGGCGGCCGCCTATACCGTCATGGCCGTGGCGATCGCCAAAACCCTGGTTGATGCGGTCTTCTGATGGACACTGAACTGGCGGAGCTATCGGCGGCACTCGGGCAAGCTGCCCTCGCCCAGAAACTGACTCTCGCGACCGCAGAATCTTGCACCGGCGGCTGGGCCGCGCAAGTAATCACTCACACAGCTGGCAGCTCAGCTTGGTTTGACTGTGGTTTTGTCACCTATAGCAATGAATCCAAAACCACACTACTGGATGCAGATACAGTATTATTGAATCGTTTTGGTGCGGTAAGCATTGAAACTGCGGCCGAGATGGCCTCTGGCGCGTTGGCACATTCGCGCGCCGGACTGGTTGTCTCGATCACCGGTATTGCTGGGCCAGGGGGTGGCTCATCCAGTAAGCCAGTGGGGACCGTATGCTTCGCCTGGTGTGTTCGTGGGCAACAGCCAGACACCGAGCAGCTGCAGTTTCCGGGCGACCGGGAGGCGGTTCGGCGACAGGCTGTGATCCATGCGCTCAATGGCTTACTGATACGAGCAAAACAGGTACGGGCAAATAGCGTGCCATAATCGAAACGACTTTCTGGAAGGAATAGTAATGGACGACAACAAAGCCAAGGCACTGCAAGCAGCGCTGGCACAAATCGAGAAGCAGTTCGGCAAGGGCTCCATCATGAAGATGGGCGAAGGCAATGTCGGCGACGACATCATTCCCGTGTCTACTGGCTCACTGGGTCTGGATATTGCCCTGGGCATTGGCGGCCTGCCACGTGGCCGCGTCGTCGAAATTTACGGCCCGGAGTCTTCGGGTAAAACCACGCTGTGTCTGCAGGTGGTTGCCGAAATTCAGAAAACCGGCGGTACCGCCGCCTACATCGACGCCGAAAACGCGCTTGACCCGGTTTATGCCGCCAAGCTCGGCGTCAATGTGCCCGATCTGCTGATTTCCCAACCCGACACCGGTGAGCAAGGCTTGGAAATTTGCGACATGCTGGTGCGCTCTGGCGGCGTCGACCTCATCGTCATTGACTCGGTCGCGGCCTTGACACCGAAAGCCGAGATCGAAGG
>CAZFSH010000087.1:0-9938 GCA_964521935.1 uncultured Propionivibrio sp. | reverse complement strand
GCTTCTCCGGGTTCGATAATACCGCCCGGTAGCGTCCAGTTATCCGAGTCACGGTCATGCACCAGCAGCAACCGCTGCTCCGCATCACGCGCAATCACCACCACCGTCGGCACCAGCAATAAGTCGCTACCAAGCTTGCTACGCAATGCAGCAATGAACGGCGGCACCGCCATTAAGTTGCCGTCAACGCGCTGCTCAAACGGGCCAACACCTGCTCACGCCCCATCACTTCCAGCACGGCGTCAATCGCGGGAGACTGGGGCTGACCAAGCAGCGCCACACGCAACGGAATCGCCACCTGCGGCATCTTCAAGCCCTGAGTGGCAGCGGTTTCCTTGATTGCCTTGCCTAACTCAGCGGCCTGCCACGGTGTATCGCGCAAACGTGTCGCCAGCGCGGCCAGCGCGGCACAGGCGGGCTCGGTGAGATGAGTTGCACGGATATCCTCAGGCGCGTTGGCTTCGGCATAAAACACATGCACCGAATCGGCCAGTTCATTGAGGTTACTGACGCGATCCTTGTACAGGCCAATAACTTTCGCCAAATCCGGGCCGGTGGCCGTGGAGATGCTCTGCCGTGCGAGGCGACGTGTCACATCGGCGGCCAAGCGGCTGATGTCGGCCGCCTTGATGTACTGGGCGTTGAGCCAATTGAGCTTCTCGGTATTGAACTGTGCCGCCGAAGCCGTGATGTGATCCAAGTCGAACCACTGGACGAATTGCTCCATGGAGAACAACTCGTCATCCCCGTGCGACCAGCCTAAGCGCGCCAGATAATTGAGCACGGCTTCGGGCAGATAGCCATCGTCGTCGTACTGCATCACTGACACGGCACCATGACGCTTGGACAGTTTTTGTCCATCGTCGCCCAGGATCATCGACAAATGGCCATAGATCGGCACCGGCGCGCCAAGCGCGAGAAGCAGGTTGATCTGGCGCGGCGTGTTGTTGACATGGTCATCACCGCGAATCACGTGCGTGATACCCATATCCCAATCGTCAACCACAACGCAAAAATTGTAGGTGGGGGTGCCATCGGCACGCGCGATGATGAAATCGTCCAGTTCTTCATTGGCGAATTCGACACGGCCTTTGACCTGATCCTCCCACACCACGGAACCGGCTGCCGGGTTACGAAAACGCACCACGGGTTCAACACCCACCGGAATCGCCGGCAAGGTCTTACCAGGTTCGGGACGCCACAGACCGTTATAACGCGGCTTCGCCTTGTTGGCTTCCTGTTCCGCACGCAAAGCATCGAGTTCTTCGCGGCTCATGTAACAGTGATAAGCCGTACCCGCGGCAAGCATCTCCTGAATCACGACCTTGTAACGATCCATCCGCTGCATTTGATAAAACGGGCCTTCGTCATGCGCCAAGCCCAGCCATTCCATGCCTTCCAGAATCGCCTGCACCGCCTCGGGTGTCGACCGTGCAACATCGGTGTCTTCAATGCGCAAGACAAACACGCCCCCATGTCGCCGCGCATACGCCCAGGAAAACAAGGCCGTACGCGCACCACCAATGTGAAGAAAGCCGGTCGGGCTGGGAGCGAAGCGGGTTCTGACTGCAGTCATTTTGCTACCTACATTTGACCCTCAAGAAGGCTTGTGCTTAAATGCGCGCCTTCCCAAAAGGGCGGTTAGCTCAGGGGTAGAGCACTGCCTTCACACGGCAGGGGTCACTGGTTCGATCCCAGTACCGCCCACCACATCAAGTTGCACTCTCGGGAAAAAGAAAGCCTCAACACTGCCACGCAGGTTGAGGCTTTTGTTTTGGAACTTACTTGGCAGGCTGATCGAGCTCAAATACGCGGTGCAGCATGCGTACCGCCAACTCCAGATATTTCTCGTCGATCACCACCGAAATCTTGATCTCGGACGTCGAGATCATCTGAATGTTGATCCCCTCTTCCGCAAGAGTGCGGAACATTTTGCTGGCCACGCCCGGGTGCGAACGCATACCTACGCCTACCGCCGACACCTTACAAATCTTGTTGTCGGCTTCGACGGTGCGGCCATTCACATGCGGCTTGATCTTGTCTTCCAGCAGCGCCTTGGCGCGCACAAAATCGGCACGCGGCACGGTGAAGGAGAAATCAGCCGTGCCATCGTGACCAACGTTCTGGATGATCATATCCACGTCAATATTGGCATCGGCGATAGGGCCAAGAATCTGGTAGGCGATGCCCGGCTTGTCCGGCACACCCAGCAAGGTCAGTTTGGCTTCGTCGCGACTAAAGGCGATGCCTGAAATGATCGGCTGTTCCATGTTTTCGTTTTCCTCAAAAGTAATCAGTGTTCCGGCAGTTTCCTTGCCTTCTTCCTCGAAGCTCGACAGGACGCGCAGCTTCACTTTGTATTTGCCGGCAAACTCCACCGAACGAATTTGCAGCACCTTGGACCCCAAGCTGGCCAGCTCAAGCATTTCCTCGAAGGTGATTTGATCGAGTTTGCGCGCTTCAGGCACGATGCGCGGGTCCGTGGTGTAAACGCCATCGACGTCGGTATAAATTTGGCACTCATCCGCTTTGAGAGCCGCCGCCAGCGCTACCCCTGACGTGTCTGAACCGCCACGCCCCAGCGTTGTGATATTGCCATCGGCATCAACCCCCTGGAAACCCGCCACGATAACCACCGTGCCCGCATCCAGATCACGCCGCACAGCCCCATCGTCAATTTCCAGAATGCGCGCCTTGTTAAAGGCGCTGTCGGTCAACACTTTGACCTGCGCCCCCGTATAACTCTTGGCGGGAATCCCCATGTCCTTGAGTGCCATAGCCAGCAGGGCAATCGTGACCTGCTCGCCGGTGGAGATCATGACATCCAACTCGCGCGCATCAGGCTGGGGCGACACATCTTTCGCCAGCGCAATCAAGCGATTGGTCTCGCCACTCATGGCGGAGACCACTACCACCAACTGGTTACCTTGAGCCTTCCAACGCGCGACGCGTTTGGCCACATTGCGAATACGCTCGGGGGTACCCATCGACGTACCGCCGTACTTCTGAACGATCAGAGCCATCGGAAATAAGTGAGAACGATAAAGGGGAACAATTTTACCTGATGCCAGCGCGCTGTCGGATGCAATAGACAGGCTAGCAACGAGGCTGCCGCCTATAATCCGCGGCACTTACGACAAGCTTAAATCGCCATGCAAATCACCCGCCGCCTCGAATTTGACGCCGGACATCGAATTCCCGACCATGGTAGCCAGTGCCGCCATCTTCATGGCCATCGCTACGTTTTGGAATTAACCGTCAAAGGCGAGATCATCAATGCTGCCGGCCGCCCCGATAACGGTATGGTGCTGGATTTCTCCGATGTAAAAATATTGGCCAAAGAGCAGATCGTTGATAAGTGGGATCATGCTTTTTTGTGCTGGAAAGACGATCAGATAGTCGCTGACTTTCTTGCCAGCATGCCCGACCACAAGACCGTTTTGCTCGACGTCGTCCCCACCGCAGAAAATCTTGCCCACATCGCGTTTGGCATATTGGATGCGGCATTGCGTAAGCGCTATGGCAACACACTGTGCCTTGAGCGCGTACGTCTTTACGAAACACCAAACTGTTGGGCTGACATTGATCGCGCCGCGTTCAGCGAGCCAAGTGGCGAAGTGTGATCCAGTCTGAATTTACGCTACGCAGATCACAAAAAACAAAGCGCCCCAAAAGGGCGCCCGTTTTTTTGCCATTTTGGCGGAGGCGGTGAGATTCGAACTCACGAACGTCTTACAACGTTGCCGGTTTTCAAGACCGGTGCATTCAACCGCTCTGCCACACCTCCAAAGATCGGAGCAAGTCCGACGGGCGCGGATTATACGCAGGCAAACCGCGACTACGCAGTGAAAATTCGTCGACTACCCTTGAAATTGCCCATCCTGTCGCCATATTGCCGCTGTAACTGGCCGTAACAGCACGGTCTGGCAAAGTTGCCAACCGTATAATCAAACGGTCTGTTTTTTATCGGAGATCAGAGAAATCATGGAACACATCAATAGCTTACCGCAGTCAATTCAAAGCGATGTTGCTGTCCAACAGCACCGCGTGCTGCGTAATACCTACGCTCTGCTTGCCCTTTCTATGGTGCCGACAGTGCTGGGGGCTTTCATTGGCGTCCAGACCGGTTTCAGCTTTTTCGCTGGCAGCCCGCTGATTTCATTCCTGCTCTTCATGGCCATTGCCGTCGGTTTCATGTGGGGAATTGAACGCACCAAAAACAGTGGCATGGGCGTCGCCCTGTTGCTCGGCTTCACGTTCTTCATGGGTCTGATGCTGTCGCGCATCTTGTCGGTGGCGCTTGGTTTCCACAATGGCGCCTCATTGATTGCCATGGCAGCGGGCGGCACGGGTGCAATTTTCTTCTCGCTGGCAGCGGTTGCGTCGACCAGCAAGCGCGACTTTTCCAATATGGGTAAGTTCCTGTTTGCGGGAATGGTGCTGATTTTGGTTGCCGCGGTCGCCAACATCTTCTTCCAGATTCCTGCTCTGGCGCTGGCCATCTCCGCATTGGCGGTAGTGATTTTCTCCGGGTATATCCTGTACGACATTAACCGCATTATGCAAGGTGGTGAGACCAATTACATCAGCGCGACGTTGGCGGTTTATCTCGACATCTACAACGTATTCGTCAGCCTGCTGCAGCTGTTGATGGCATTTTCCGGCGAGCGCGATTAAGCACGCTGACGCCGATAAGGCTAACGAAAAGTCAGTCGCTGTGACACGGCGCCCGGGAAACCGGGCGCCGTTTTTATTGGTGGTTTAGCGCTCGAAAAGCGCGATCGACTCGACGTGCGAGGTATGCGGGAACATGCAGGCGATACCCGCACCACGCAAACGATAGCCTTTTTCATGAACCAAAATGGCGGCATCGCGCGCCAGGGTTGCCGGACTGCAGGACACATAAACAATGCGCAGCGGCGCTCCCGACTCACCCGCTGCGGGTAAAGACTTGACCAGTTCCAGCGCCCCGTCGCGTGGCGGGTCGATCAGCAGCTTGTCGTAAGCACGGCCGCCTTTAGCCAGCGCCGCATAGGTGTCCGGAGTGACCTCAAACAGGTTGGCAACGTGAAACTCCGAGCGCGCGCTCAAACCATTGAGCTCGGCATTCTGTGTTGCCCGTTCAACCAGACTTTTACTGCCTTCAATACCGACGACGTACGCGCCAGAGCGGGCAATCGGCAGGCTGAAGTTACCCAGGCCACAGAATAAGTCGGCAATCCGCTCCTCGGGTTGCGGTGCCAGCAAATGCATCGCGCGGCGC
This sequence comes from uncultured Propionivibrio sp., assembly GCA_964521935.1. Taxonomy (GTDB): domain Bacteria; phylum Pseudomonadota; class Gammaproteobacteria; order Burkholderiales; family Rhodocyclaceae; genus JADJEF01. The sequence continues at coordinate 4,675 of CAZFSH010000087.1, read as the reverse complement.
ACCAACATCTGATTCACGCCATGATTCACCTGCGTAAATTCGGTAGGACTAAAACGCAGAGTCAGATCAAACTCCGGCAAGCCATAAGCGAGCGGCGGCGCATCCTCTGGGTAGAACAAGCGAGCGGTTTCCGGGCCTTTTACCTGCAAGTACCACACCACCTTGTGCGTATCGGCAAAGGCACGCAACACAGCCAAATCAGCCGGTGTCAGCGGCTCCAAATGGCGCAGCACCAGCGCTGTCTGAATGCCCGCTTGCGTGGCACCAACGGAAACTTCAATTTGCGGTAGCCGATCGGGCGTCGACATCCCGGCAATCATGGTCTTCAATGCCGGAATCATGGCAGAGACATTACGCGGCAAAATCTCGCACGAATCCATGACCGCCACGTAGCTACTGCGCTTTTCATGAAAACCAACCAGCACGCCGCCTTTTTTCGCTACCACGCGCACGGACAAGCGCGCACGATAGCGGTAACCCCAACTTGGCCCGGCAATAGCGGGATAGACCATCTCGGGTCGCAAGCGGCCGACATGCCATAGGGCGTCTTCCAGCACACGCTGCTTTGCCGCGGTTTGCCCAACCACATTGAGATGCTGCATGGCGCAGCCACCGCAGACGCCAAAATGAGGGCATTGCGCGCTCACCCGCTGACTCGACTCACTAAGCACTTGCGTCATGGTCGCCTGCTCGTAACTCGGTTTTTTGCGAAAACTCGAAAACTCGACTTCCTCGCCGGGCAGCCCCCCCTCGATAAAGATGACTTTGCCATCCACATGGGCGATACCACGACCTTCGTGATCGAGAGATTCAATGAGCGCAGTTGGCATAAGCAAGTGAGGGAAAGTAGGAGGGAGATGGGGAGCGAAGGCCGCACCGGGGGCGGAATTATAATCAGGCGATGAAACCCACTACGCCAAACCATAGCAAAGATGCGCCAACGCGGCGCAATACACCCGCACGCGCCCAATCCACGCTGCTCGGCGGACTCACGCCGAAAGTGTTTTTACGTGATTACTGGCAAAAGAAGCCACTCTTAATCCGTGGTGCCATACCCGGATTTGGTCAGGAGCTTGGGCGCGATGGCCTGCTCGAACTCGCCGCACGCGAAGATGTCGAGTCTCGCTATGTTGCCCACGACGCCAGCCATTGGGACCTGGGACGCGGTCCCTTCAGTAAAGCCGCGCAACGCAAATGGAAAGGCGCATGGACCGTTCTGGTGCAAGGTATGAATCTGGTTTTACCCGCGGGCGACGACTTGCTACGCCAATTCAATTTCATTCCCTACGCTCGGCTCGACGACTTGATGGTCAGCTATGCCACTGATGGCGCAGGCGTTGGGCCGCATATCGACAATTACGACGTGTTCCTTCTCCAAGGCATGGGACGCCGGCGCTGGCGCATTGGCAAACAGACTGACACGCGCCTGGTTGATGGCGCGCCCTTGAAAATCTTGCGTAATTTCAAACCGGAATTTGACTGGGTGCTCGATCCGGGCGACATGCTCTACCTCCCGCCTGAGTGGGCGCATGACGGCACTGCCGTGGGCGAATGCATGACCTGGTCGATCGGTTTTCGCACCTCGCCAACACAAGAGCTGGGCGAACAATTTCTCGGCTTTTTGCAAGATCATCTGGCACAGAACCCCTGTCTGGAGGGCCGTTACGCCGACCCGGACCTGACACTGCAAAAGCACCCGGCAGAAATCAGCGCGACCATGATTCGCCGCACCACCGACATGCTCGCGGCCATTGATTGGGATCATCGTCTGGTACGCGACTTTCTCGGTACCCAGCTCACAGAACCCAAACCACATGTCTTTTTCGAGCCCCCGGAAAAGCCGCTTAGCGAGGCAAAGTTCCTCAAAACTGCCGCTCAGCAAGGCCTGCGGCTTGATCGTCGGGCCCGGTTACTGTTTGCCGATGGGCGCTTCTACATCAACGGTGAAATCGCCGATTTACCCCGCCTCAGCGCGCCGCTACTCAAGGCGTTTGCCGATGAACGCGGCCTGCCCGCCAATGCGCTTAGCGGCCTAAGCCCTGACGATGAAGCGCTGGCCATGCTGCATGACTGGTATTGCTGCGGTTTTGTGCAAATAGGTGATTAATGGCTTATAGCCGTTTTGACAGCGAAAGCGCGTGGCGCGAAGCACTCGGGGACGTCATTGTGCGTGCCCGAAGTGAATTGCGCGTGCTGGATCGCGATCTCAGCAAAATGAAACTCGATGCCGCCGCCACCATCACGGCTATCGAGGAGCTGTTAGCCTCCGAACCCACGCCGCGGCTGCTTATCGCAGTACACGATCCGCAGCCGCTGCGAAACCAGATGCCGCGTTTGCTGCGCCTGGCGCAGCGCTGGGAGCATGCAATCGAGCTTCGACAGATTCCCGATCACTATCGTCACCTGGCTGACTGTCACGCCCTGGCAGACGCCAAGCACGGCGCCCGGCGCTTTCACATTGACCATGCCCGTGGAGCCCTACTTCTCGATGAGGATAAAGAGATTGCACCGTGGTGGCGGCGCTTCGATGAACTGTGGGCGGAGTCAATGCCGATTTCGCTTGGCCCGCTAACGGGGCTCTAAACTAGGCACTACCTTCGCCGCTGCGCGACATTTGCCGCCGTACCGCCCGCGATAATGAGCACTATGCCCAGCCAAGCGGTGCTGCTGAGCCGCTCGCCCCACAACAGCACACCAAAACCGCTGGCGAACAGCACGGTCGCGTTAGCCAGACTTGCGGTGACCAGCGCATTGCCATGCCGGTAGGCGCGGGTCATGCACAACTGCGCTGCCAGGCCAAATGCCCCAATACCAAAGAGGACCAGCAATTCGTCCAGTGAATGCGTCATCAACGCCGGCGAGCCGATCCATCCAGGCAGTCCGGCCAGGCACGAAATCAGCGAAAAGTAAAACACCGTTCGCCACTCCGGTTCGCCCGCCGCGCCCAATTCACGCACGCTCAAATACGCCACGCTAGAAATCACCCCCGAGCCCAAACCCAGCGCCGCGCCTAACCATTGATCCTCGGTAACACTCGGGCGCAGCAGCAGCACCAGACCAACAAAACCCGTGATCACCGAAACGATCACGCCATATGACGCTCGTTGCCCCATGACAAAAACCAGAATCGCCGCCAGCCACAAGGGCGAGGTGTAATTCAACGTCACCGCTGTTGCCAGAGGAATCATGGTGATGGCGTGAAAATACATCGCCAAGGCCGCCACGCCACTTCCACCGCGCAACACATGCAGCCGCCAGTGATCGGTGCGCAGTGAGTTACTAGCACTGCGCCGGCTTTGGCTAAGCACGATCCAGCTACCGATCAATAGTGCAGCAATGAAACCGCGCCACCAGATCAGCTCTCCCGCTGAAAAATGCGCAGCAGAGAGCTTGACGCACACGCCCATGCAGGCGAAGAGCAAGCTGGCGAGCAGCATCCATAAGGCCGCTTTCACGGGTGAGTCGGTGGTATCAGGGGCAGCAGGGTTTATGCGCAATCTCCAGAAAGTTCGGCGCCCGCTACCGCAGGCGCCGTCCCACATCCGCTACGACGAGGAAAGCGTCTTTTGCTCGACCGCCTTGTAGCGTAGTTGTTTTATCAGCGGCTGACTTTTGCCGCATCAATGAATCGATCAATCTTTCAATCGATCACTCGCCCATCACACGACGATAAAACTCATGGAAGTGTTGCATGCCATCCTCCATGGGGGATTGATACGGCCCCACTTGGCTGATGCCTTGCTGGAGCAAGGCCCGCCGGCCGCGATCCATACGCTCGCCAATCTCATCGTCTTCAAGGGCAGTTTCCATATACGCCGCCTGCTGCGCCTGCATAAACTCTGGCTCAAACAGCGCAATATCTTCAGGGTAATAAAACTCGACGACATTGAGCGTTTTATCCACCGCCTGCGGGATCAGCGTCGACACCGTCAGCACATGCGGATACCACTCCACCATCACATTGGGGTAGTAGGTCAGCCAAATGGCCCCGTGCTTGGGTGACTCGCCCTGATAGTAGTCGCGCACTGCCTGATGCCACTTCTGATAGGTCGGCGAACCGGCACGGGTCAGTGAGGTCACCCCCACCCGCTGCACCGAGTACCAATCGCCGAATTGCCAGCTCAAGTCATCGCAGGTCACAAACTTGCCCAAACCCGGATGGAACGGTTCGACGTGGTAATCCTCCAGATAGACCTCAATAAAGGTCTTCCAGTTGTAATGACAGACATGCTGTTCTACATGAGCCAGCTGATAGCCGGCAAAACTCAGCTCCGGTGCCACGGTCATACCGGCCAGATCGGCATTTGCCGAGCGTGGTCCCTTGAATAGCAAGCCTTGCCAGTTTTCCAGCTTCTGCTTATCCAGATTCAGGCACGGATTCGCCGGAAAGTAGGGCGCACCAAGGAGTTCGCCCTGCATGTCATATGTCCAGCGATGCAGCGGGCAAACAATATTTGCGGCATTACCCTGCCCCTGCAACATGATTGCCTGCCGATGCCGACAGACATTCGACATATCGTAAATACCATCGGCTTGGCGCACCAGCATGCGGCCATGATCACGCCATTCCTGCGTCCGATAATCGTGCAGTGCCGGCACCATCAGTTCATGGCCAACGTAGCCAGGGCCGGCATCGAAGATGAGTTGTTTCTCCCGTTCAAAACGCTTTTCGTCG
>CAZFSH010000086.1:0-9970 GCA_964521935.1 uncultured Propionivibrio sp. | reverse complement strand
AGTCATGGTGCCTACAAATTCACCCGGCCGCCCACCGGCAAGGTGCTGCGTATCGACCGTATTCGTGAAATTCATGATCGCCTGCCCAACACGCACCTGGTTATGCACGGCTCCAGTTCTGTTCCACAGGAGTGGTTGAAGATCATCAACGAAAACGGCGGTGAAATGGGCGAGACTTATGGCGTGCCGGTCGAAGAGATTGTGGAAGGTATCAAGAACGGCGTGCGCAAGATCAATATCGACACCGATCTGCGTATGGCCTCGACGGGCGCGATTCGCCTGTTCATGAACCAGAACCGCAAAGAGTTTGATCCGCGCAAATACCTTGCCGCCGCCACCAAGGCCATGAAGGGTATCGTGCTGCAGCGCTATCAGCAGTTTGGTACCGCCGGTAACGCCTCAAAAATCAAAGTCATGTCCCTTGACCAAATGACCACACGCTACGCCAAAGGCGAACTCAATCAGATCGTCAAGTAAGTCTGCATCTCTAGGTTAACCACCATGCCCATCCCCACCATTTTTGACTCCACAATCACCAGCCTGCCGCTTCTCGGACGCGGCAAGGTGCGTGATATCTACGCCGTTAGCGACGAGCTGTTGCTGATCGTCACGACTGACCGATTGTCTGCCTTTGACGTGATCTTGCCCGACCCGATTCCGGGCAAAGGAGCCGTGCTGACTGCCGTAGCCAACTTCTGGTTCGGCAAGCTGGCGCATGTGATTCCTAACCAGCTCACTGGCATTGATCCCGAGAGCGTAGTGGCGGAAAACGAACGCGAGCAGGTGCGTGGCCGGTCGTTGGTGGTCAAGCGCTTAAAGCCACTACCGATCGAGGCGGTTGCGCGTGGCTACATTATTGGTTCGGGCTGGAAGGATTACCAGAAGACGGGCGCTGTCTGTGGGATCAACTTGCCCGAGGGGTTGCAGTTGGCCCAGCAGCTCCCTGAGCCAATTTTTACCCCGGCGACGAAGGCGGAGATGGGCGATCATGACGAAAATATCGACTTTGCCACAGTCGAAAAGCTGGTCGGCAAAGCGATGGCCACGCAGGTGCGTGACGTGACTTTGCGGTTGTACCGGGAAGCGGCGGCCTTTGCGCGCGTCAAAGGCATTGTTATTGCCGACACCAAGTTTGAATTTGGTACTGACGCCAGTGGCCAATTACACCTGATTGATGAGGTGCTGACGCCTGATTCATCGCGCTTCTGGCCACTCGATCAATATAAAGTCGGTATTAGCCCTCCCTCGTTTGACAAGCAGTTTGTGCGCGACTATCTGGAAACGCTGGACTGGAACAAGCAGGCGCCCGGCCCGAAATTGCCCAGTGACATTATCGAAAAAACTGGCGCCAAATATGCCGAGGCACTGACGCGCCTGACTGGTAGCAGTTTGACGGCATGAGTGGTCGCATGAGTGGCGACATGAGTGCTCGCACTGACAATCAGGGCGGGACAAGCGCGGCGATGAACAAGGGCGATCCGTGCGCCGGTTGTGAGCATGCCTCTGAGCAGGCATCAGACCAAGGGGCGGCGTCGGCAAGCCACTATGTCGCCGTGCCACAGCCACTGACTTTTCCGCCGGTCCGCCAAGTACGCCTCACGGCCTGCGCAGACTGGTTGCGCCTGGGCTGGGCTGACATGTGGCGGCAGCCCTTGGGCAGTGTGTTGTATGGCCTGGCGCTGGTGCTGATTGGCGCGATCATCTTGGCCATCACGGCGGAGTATCCCTACCTGTATACCGCCGCGATCAGCGGCTTCTTACTGGTCGCGCCCATGCTCGGCGCCGGGCTTTACGAAAAGTCGCGGCGCTATGAAGCGGGAGAAACTGTGCCACTGTTGGCCATGCCTCTGGCCTGGCAGCGCAACCGCTCGGCCTTGCTTGGTTTTTCCATGCTCTGCTTTCTCGCTGGCACACTGTGGCAGGTGATCTCGGTATTTGTGCTCGCCGTGTTTTACAAGGGCACCGCCTTGAAGCCGGTAGAAATGATCATCGAAATTCTGCGCAACCCTGAGCACAATCTTGTCTTTGCCATGTATCTGGGGATGGGCGCCGTGTTCGCGGCGGTTATTTTTGCCCTAACCGTGGTCTCTGCTCCCATGTTGGTCGATCGGCGTGATTGCCGTTTACTCACCGGCTTGGGCACCAGTATCAATGCCGTCGCCGACAATCCCGCACCGCTGGCGGTATGGGCGACGGTGATCATGCTCATGGTCGGCTTCGGTTTTCTGACCGGCTTGTTGGGCCTGATCATCGTATTACCCTGGCTGGCGCACGCCAGTTTTCACGCCTATCGCGCTCTCGTCGAGTAGGTCACGCGTTTTTCGGAGCTGTACCTCATGAATCCACTGCTTGATTTCAGCGGCTTGCCCCGCTTCGACCTTGTCACGCCCGCTCATGTGAGGCCAGCGATTGAGCAGCTGATAACAGACTATCGGCAAACCATTAACCACGCTTTGAGCGATGTCGTGCCGGCGACATGGGAGAGTTTCATCCTCCCCATGCTTGATGCGGGCGAGCGGCTGAGCCGTGCCTGGGGTGTCGTCGGGCATTTGCACTCGGTTAATGACATCCCTCCTTGGCGTGACGCCTATAACGACATGCTGCCCGAGCTGTCCAGTTTCTATGCGGAGCTGGGACAGAATCTTGCCCTATTCGCCAAGACCAAAGCCTTAGCAAACAGTCCTGAATTTGCCAGCTTTAGTCCCGTGCGTCGCCGCATCATTGAAAAAGACCTGCGCGATTTTCGATTGTCTGGCGCCGAATTGCCCGAGGACAAGAAACCCCGTTTCAAAGCCATTCAGGAAGAGCTTTCGGCGCTTGCCGCAAAGTTTTCCGAGAATCTTCTGGATGCGACCAATGCGCATGCCGAATGGATTAGCGATGAAGCAGAGCTGGCCGGTTTACCCGAGGACGTCAAAGCGGCCGCTGCGGCGGCGGCGCAGAAAGATCAACGAACGGGCTGGAAGTTGACCTTGCAGGCGCCGTGCTATCTACCGGTGATGCAATACGCCGACAATCGTGAGTTGCGCGCCCGCCTGTATCGCGCCAATGCCACGCGCGCCTCGGAGTTTGGTCCTGCGGAGTGGGATAACGGCCCCTTGATCGACAAAATTCTTGCTTTGCGCGCGGAAGAGGCGGCACTGCTGGGTTTCCCGCATTACGCGGCGGTATCACTGGAGCCCAAGATGGCCGAAAGTGCCGAGCAGGTGGCCAAGTTTTCACTCGATATGGCCACCAAGGCGCGCCCATTTGCCGAAAAAGATCTTGCTGAACTGCGCGAGTTTGCTGCCCGAGAACTGGGACTGACGACCCTGGAGAGCTGGGATATTTCCTGGGCGTCGGAAAAGCTCAAGCAGGCGCGCTATGCGTTTTCCGATGATGAGGTGAAGCAGTATTTCCCGGAGAATCGCGTGCTCGCTGGCTTGTTCCGCGTTATCGAGTCGCTGTTTTCCGTGCAGGTAAAAGCGGACAGCGCGCCCGTATGGGATCAGGATGTCACGTTCTGGCGAATTGAGCGGGCGGGTCAGCTTATCGGTCAGTTTTACCTGGACTTGCATGCACGCGAGACCAAGCGTGGCGGCGCGTGGATGGATGATGCCCGTGGTCGGCGTCGCGTCGGTCAGGCCATCCAAACCCCGATTGCTTACCTGACCTGCAACTTTCCTGCTGGCGTCGCGGGCAAGCCGGCGACGTTTACCCATGACGATGTGATCACGCTATTCCACGAGTGCGGACACGGTTTGCACCACTTGCTTAGCGAGGTAGACGAGCTCCCCGTCTCGGGTATTAGTGGCGTCGAATGGGATGCCGTAGAACTGCCCAGTCAGTTCATGGAGAATTTTTGCTGGGAGTGGGAGGTATTGCAGGGCATGACCGGCCATGTGGATAGTGGTGAGCCCTTGCCACGCGCGCTCTACGAAAAAATGCTGGCCGCAAAGAATTTCCAAAGTGGCCTGATGACCTTGCGCCAGACCGAGTTTGGCTTGTTTGATTTGCGCATACATTGGGATTACCGGCCCGGCGCAGGCAAGTCGGTACAGCAGCTTTTGGCCGAGGTGCGGCGTGACGTCGCGCTGTTAATTCCGCCTGAATGGAATCGCTTCCCGAACAGTTTCTCGCACATTTTTGCTGGCGGTTATGCGGCCGGATACTACAGCTATAAATGGGCGGAGGTGCTGTCGGCCGATGCTTACGCGGCGTTTGAAGAAGCGGCGCAGGCACAGGGACGCCAAAGCACGATGGACGCAAAAATTGGCGAGAGATTCTGGCGCGAGGTGCTCGCGGTTGGTGGCTCGCGTCCAGCGCTGGAGTCGTTCAAGGCGTTCCGTGGGCGTGAGCCGTTGCCCGATGCCTTGCTGCGCCATAGTGGTATGTCGCTGAACGCCTAGTTTTCTTTGCTAGCCTAGTAGCTGAGCAGTGAAGATGGCGCCGGGCGCCGTCACACTGCGACTGACTTTTCTAGGCGCAAATTTTTACGCGCAATTTTTTACGCGTTTTTGCCCTTTTGCCAGAGCACATCGCCCGTGCCGGCGGTTTTGTTCAGCCAGCGTGCTAACACGAAGAGCAGGTCGGATAAGCGATTCACATACTGCCGACCGGCATCGCTAACGGTTTCTTCCTGCGCCAGCGTCACGACACTGCGTTCGGCGCGACGACACGTCGCGCGCGCGACGTGTGTGAGCGCCGCGGCGCGCGTTCCACCGGGCAGGATGAATTCCTTCAGCGGCTCCAGTTCGGCGTTGTAGCGATCAATCGCCTGTTCCAGTCGTTCCGGTTGTGTGGCCTTCAGCAGCGTTGCACCGGGGATCGACAGTTCACCGCCCAGATCAAAGAGGTCGTGCTGCACGCCAAGCAGCAGGCTGCGCACCTCCTCAGGCAGCGTCTCGCAGAGCAAGACGCCGATGGCTGAGTTCAGTTCATCAATGTCGCCCATGGCGCTGACGCGGAATGAATCTTTACCTGTGCGCGAGCCATCGCCCAAGCCGGTGGTGCCGGCATCGCCGGTACGGGTATAGATTTTTGAGAGACGATAGCCCATGACGATTGATCTCAATGATGGATAAGTTATGCGGCAGGCGGTGCCGTAGCTGAAGCGGTCGCGCTGGGGGCCGTGCGCGGCAGCTCGACCACGAAACGTGCGCCGTTGCCCACGCTGCTCTCTACCCGAATCGTGCCGCCGAGTACGCGTGTCACAAAGCCTTGCACGATATTCATGCCCAAGCCACTACCGCCGGTGCCCATGCGTGTGGTGAAGAATGGGTCGAAGATGCGGCGTTTGACTTCTTCGTTCATGCCTTGCCCATCGTCTTCGACAATCAGACGCATGTGTTCTGGTCCAAGCGCTTGCGTGCGCACCCAGAGATTGCCGTGCGTGCCCTCGGGAAAGGCATGGAGTAGCGAATTCATGACTAGGTTGGTGAGCACTTGCCCGTACGGGCCGGGGAAGCTGTCACAAGACAGGGCTTCGCTGAAGTCTTTGTGCAAGGTGTGGCCGGCTTTGCGTATGGTTGGTGCCAGCGTGCTCAAGACCTCTTCGGTGACTTTGGACAAGTCAAACGGCCGACGCTGTTCACTGGTTTGATCAACCGCCACTTGTTTGAAGTTACCGATCATGCGCGCCGCGCGCTCGAGGTTGCGCAGCAAAATCGTAATACCCGTATCGCTGGCGGCAACGGCGGCCAATGTGGTGCGCCGGACGTTACCTGCTTGATATTCAGCGATGAGTGGGCGCATGCTGTCCGCAATGGTTGAGGCGACGGTCATGGCATTGCCGATCGGAGTGTTTAGCTCATGGGCCACGCCGGCGACGATACGACCGAGTGACGCGAGTTTTTCCGACTCGACCATATCGTTCTGAGCCTTGACCAATTTTTCCAACGCTTGCTCCAGATCGCTGGTGCGCTCTTGCACCCGTAGTTCGAGCGTCTCGTTCGTCTGGCGCAATTCTTCATTGCTGCGTTCGAGCTCGGCGACGAGATGGCTGAGTTTTTCACGCATCGATTCAAGGCTTTCGCCAAGGCGCCCAATTTCGTCTGAACCTTCACGCGGGATGGGGGTTTCGAGATTTCCGCCAGCGACCGTTTCCGAAGATCTGACCAGACGCTGCACCGGGCGCACGAGGCGGAAATGCAGAATCAATGCAATAAAAATCACCGAGGCGAGAATGCTCACACCAATGCCAACCACGGTGCGCCGCATGCTGGCATCGACTGCCTCTTGATAGCCTGCCGTGGACATGACCATTTCGACGTGGCCGATCGAACTGCCCTGGCGCATGACGCGGGTGATATTGCGTGTGACATTGTCGGTCAGATCGCCTCGTTTGCGCGAGACAAAGGCCTGGCCATTGACGTCATAGACCTGCACCGCCAAAACACGTGGATCAAGAAACGCGGCTTCAATAATCGACTCTGCTTGGTCCGGAGCGAATTGCCATATCGGCTCACGCATGGACATGGCGATCAGCTCGGTGGTACGCGCGGCTTCGGTATCGAGATTGCGCAGATATTCGTCGCGCAGGGTATCAATGTTGCCCAGGCTGACCAACACCGTGGGAACGGTGACGCCGACCAGTGCGGCCATGATGACCGCAATGCGGAGTGAAACCAGCCAACGGCGCAATGCAATCCAGGCAGACATGATCAAGGTTGGGGAGCTAGGGGCAAAATAGAGTCACAGCGTAGAGTCACAGCGGGGTTACTGCGAGGTCCAATGCGGAATAATGACCTGCGCCTGAGTAGAGCAAATTGCAGCGTAAATTAATGTGAGCGTAGCCAGCTTGGTGGCGGAAAACGTGACTGGATAATGGACGGCGCCTTGGTTCCTGTCAAGGTGTCGAAGCACTGTCTCAGAGTGCCTCAGGATGGTGCGCGGCTGCTAAGATAGTGCAAACCCAAATTACAGCAATCCTGGAGGATTCATGGACTCATTTCTCAGCCAGTTCAAGACCGGCGTCAAGCTGGCGGCCGGCTTCAGTGTGTTGATTGTTTTTCTGCTGGGCCTGGGCGGATACGGCATGAAATCCAGCCATCACCTTGGCGCGTTGTTGAACGATATGTATTCGGTGCGCGTCTCGGGTATCGCACTCATGGATGAAGCGAACCTCTTGGCCGTGCGCCACAATCGCACCATCTATTCGCTCGCAGCAGAGCAAGATCCGGGGGTGATTGATGACATCAAGCGCGAACTAAAGGAATACGATGATGCCTTCTTGGCTGCGCTCGATGCGTTCAGCAAAGATCGCCTGCTCTCGGAGCGTGAGCAGGAGCTGGTCAAAAACATTCGTGGAAACTGGCCGCAATACGTTGGCAAAATCGACCAGATCGAAGCCGCAGCGCGCGCGGGAAATACCGGTAGCGCGATGATGATGACGGCGGCGTCGATTCAAAATGTTTTTGCCCTGATTGATAAAGACATTGCTGAAATCGTCAAGATCAACAAGCAACTCGCCGAAGCAGCGGCAGGCGACGGCGCCTCGATCGCCAGCAAAATTCAACAAGTCACCACGGGTGTCATGGTCCTTGCCGTTGTGTTGGGCATGTTCATCTCCATTATGGTGACACGCAATATCACCGCGCCGCTTAATCGCGCGGTCACCGAGCTGGGCAAAATTGCCGGCGGTGACATGACGGCAGATATTCACGTGGTGGGCAAGGATGAATCAGCCGAGATGATGATGAGTCTGCGTGATGTGCAGGCTGAGCTATCCCGCTTGGTGACCCAATTGCAAAGTACTGCACAGCACCTGCACAGTTCGGTACATGAGGTGACCGAATCAAGTCATTCCCTGTCACAGCGTTCCAGCGACTCGTCTAACGCCATTAGCAGCGCGGCGGCCTCGATTGAAGAGCTGTCAGTAAGCATTGATGTGGTCGGCAATAACGCCGAAGAGGCCAGCGAGCGTGCTTCCGAGGCAGGCGGTGCGGCGGTAAAAGGTCGCCAACTCGGTGAAGCCGCCTCAACCGATATGGGGCGCGCCGCCGATAAGGTTGGCCAGACCGCAGACATGATTCAGCAGCTTTCTACCCAAGTCGAGCAGATTGGCACGATTGCCAACGTTATTAAAGATATTGCCGATCAGACCAATCTTTTGGCGCTGAATGCGGCGATCGAAGCTGCGCGCGCCGGCGAACAGGGCCGTGGCTTTGCTGTTGTCGCGGATGAGGTGCGCAAACTCGCTGAGCGTACGACGGTTTCCGCACAGGAAATTACCAGCATGATTGGCGCTATTCAAAATGGTACCGACGCGGTGGTGGTGAGCATGGACGAGAGCCGCAACACCATGAACGACGTACGCAACAAAGTGACGGAAACTACCCAGGCTATCGCCCGCATCGAAGCCAGTACGGCCTCCGCTGTTGCCGCTAACGGCGTTATTTCGCAGGCGCTGCGTGAGCAGAAACAGACGAGCAGCGGCATTACCCGGAGTGTGGAGAGTGTGGCGCGTTTATCCGAAGAGAACGCCATGACGGCTCAGGCGGTCAGCAGCTCGATGGCGGATGTTCGGCAAGTGGCTGAAGAACTGGCGAGCATTACCCAGCGCTTCAAAGTTCGGGCGTGAGACCTTGTGTCGTGGCGCGTAGTGCCGTTTTTAGCGCGCTTGGAACAAAACAAAGGCCAGCGATTGCTGGCCTTTGTTTTGTTCCTTGGTGGAGGTAGACGGGATCGAACCGACGGCCTTCTGATTGCGAACCAGACGCTCTCCCAACTGAGCTATACCCCCATAAAACGTCGCGGCAAATTATAACAGCGTGAGTTCGTCCGGATGGCACTTGGCGACGCCGAGTTCGGTGCGTACCACCAAGGGGTAGGCGGCACCGATGAAGCGTCCGAAGCCAGCGATGTTATAGCCAGCGACGACACCGGGAACGTCGCCGATCAGCACTTCACGGCCGACCACGAAGCCGCGACGCATGGCCGCCTGCACAATGGTTTCGAAACGTGGCGGCCGCGGACGGCGGACTGGAACCGGGTTGCCCAGGAAATAATTTGCAGTTGAAGCCATGATGCCCATCCTCCATCATCGCACCGACGCTCAGTGCGCTTTGGAGACTTATCGGCTGTTTGCCGGAAAGCTTGAATGAGAGCTTGGCGTGGTGTTTGCGCCGGACCCTACAGCAGCACGACGTAAACGATCAGCGATGCCTGACCATTCCGAGCTATCCGGTGGTGTCTCCGCGAGGATCAGTGAGACACCCAGCGTATCGAGGGCACGCAAATTGGCGTACAGCGCCTGCGCATAGCCAGCGGCATCTGCCGGAGCCACCTGCCAGTAGCTGGCGGGTGCGTTGGCCGCCTGGCGCGCCAGCACCGCCACGCGCTCGTTCGCATGGGCGGCAAGCGCATGGGGGATGGTCTCGTAGGTAAGTAACTGCAGGGGGGTGCGCGGCGCGTAGTGGGCGTCTAGACTGCCCGAAACACGTGGTGCGGGCGCATTGTCTTGGGCGCCGCGAAGCACGGGCATTACGCCAATCACTTGCGCAATATCGGCGGGTTGAATTTGGCCGGGACGCAAGATCTGTGGGATCGCGCGTGTCAGGTCGAGAATGGTTGACTCAATACCCACGAGACAGGGACCGCCATCAAGGACGGGAATGGTCTCTCCCAGCTCCTCGCGCACATGGGCCGCCGTTGTTGGGCTGATGCGGCCAAATTTGTTCGCCGAGGGCGCAGCGATGCCACCTCGGAACTCGCGCAGCAGCGTCAGCGTCAGCGGGTGATTGGGCACGCGCAGGCCGATGGTATCTTGCCCACCGGTGACGGCGCTGGGCACGAGCGGCTGGCGTTTGAGGATGAGCGTCAGCGGTCCGGGCCAGAAAGCGGCGGCGAGTTGGCGGGCTGTGTCGGGAATGTCGATGGCCCAGCGGTCAAGATGCTCGGCACCGGGCAGGTGCACGATCAAGGGATGATCAGCTGGCCGGCCTTTGGCAGCAAAAATTTTGGCAACAGCGCGCGGATTGCTGGCGTCGGC
>CAZFSH010000085.1:7966-10006 GCA_964521935.1 uncultured Propionivibrio sp. | reverse complement strand
AACTGCCCGACGCCTTCCTGCGCCGCTGCTTCTTCCACTACATCAAGTTCCCCGACCGCGAGACGATGGGCCAGATCGTCGATGTGCATTACCCGAATCTGAAGAAAGACCTGCTCAAGGAAGCGCTGGAAGTTTTCTTCGGCCTGCGTGAGATTCCCGGCCTGAAAAAGAAACCGTCCACCTCCGAGTTGATTGACTGGCTCAAGCTCTTGGTCGCCGAAGACATCCCGCCGGAAGCGCTGCGCAGCCAAGACCAGAAAGTCTCGGTGCCGCCGCTACATGGCGCCCTGCTCAAAAACGAACAGGACGTGCATCTGTTCGAGCGCCTGGTGTTCATGGCCAAGCATAATCGCTAATTCGTCGCTAGTCTTTTTGCGGCGCGCATTTTCGTCATCTCCAGCGACTGACTTTTCATGCTGATCGATTTCTTTCTTCACCTCAAGGCCAAGAAGCTCCCGGTATCGACGCGGGAATACCTGACGCTGCTGGAGGCCATGAAACAGAGCGTTGCCGGCAACTCGATTGACGAGTTCTACTTTCTCGCCCGCGCCAGTCTGGTCAAGGACGAAACCCAGTACGACAAGTTTGACCAGGCCTTTGGTGAATACTTCAAGGGTGTCACCGAGATCCCCGGCCTGGAAGCGGACATTCCCGAAGACTGGCTCAAGGCGATGATGAAGAAGCACCTCACGCCGGAAGAAAAAGCCAAGTTGGAAAAGATGGGCTGGGACAAGCTCATGGAGGAATTCAAAAAGCGTCTGGAAGAGCAGAAAAAGCGGCACGAAGGTGGCAATAAATGGATAGGCACCGGGGGCACCAGTCCGTTCGGTAACGGCGGCACCAATCCGGAAGGTATCCGCATTGGCGGCCCCTCGGCGGGTAACCGTACCGCCGTGAAAGTGTGGGAAAACCGCGAGTACCGCAACCTCGATGACAACGTCGAACTGGGCACGCGCAACATCAAGGTCGCGCTGCGCCGCTTACGCCGCTTCGCCCGCGAAGGCGCCGCCGAAGAGCTGGATCTCGATGGCACCATCCTCGGTACCGCGCGCAATGCCGGCTGGCTGGACATCAGAATGCGCCCGGAACGGCACAACCAGATCAAGGTCCTGCTCTTTCTCGACATCGGTGGCTCGATGGACGACCACATCAAGGTCTGCGAAGAGCTGTTTTCGGCGGCGAAGAGTGAGTTCAAGCACCTCGAACACTTTTACTTTCACAACTGCATCTACGACTACGTGTGGAAGGACAACACGCGTCGCCACAGCGAGCGCTTTCCGCTCTGGGACGTACTGCACAAATACGGCGAGGATTACAAAGTGGTCATCGTCGGCGACGCCACCATGAGCCCCTATGAAATCCTGCAGCCGGGCGGCTCGGTGGAATACAGCAACGAAGAAGCCGGCGCCACCTGGCTGCAACGTGTGCTCGACACCTGGCCGCACACCATCTGGCTAAACCCGGAGCCGGAGCGATTGTGGGAATATCGCCACTCCATCGAAATCATTCGTACAATCTTTGGCAACCGTATGTTCCCGCTGACCCTGGATGGTCTGGCGCGAGGCATGCGCGAACTCAATAAATAAAACAACACAGAGGGAGGCGGGCGCGCATGAAAGCACTTCGCGACGAAGGCTATTTCAAGCTCTATCTCAAAAACGACATCCTGATTGTCGTGCTCGAGAACACCGACGACATGCCCAGCGTGAATTACCACGCCATGACCCGCTTGTTTACCATCATGCAGGAAGTGCTGGCGGAAAAAGGTCTGATCGAATCTGGCTGGTGCGTGCTCTATGACTTCAGTGCGCTGACCAACTACGAAATGACCGCCGCCACGGCCTTTGCCAACTTTTTCCGCTGGGCACGGCGCAATGGCCGACACAAAGCGGCGCATATTTTCCCGAGTAACCGTCGGGATGGCGAGGTGTCACTGATCAAGCGCGTGATCTTGAGTTTGGTCACCCAGATCGCCAAAGCTGACAACGACCACTATTCTGCTACTGACCAGAAAGATGCCATGCGCTGGTTCAAGGAAGT
>CAZFSH010000085.1:0-7866 GCA_964521935.1 uncultured Propionivibrio sp. | reverse complement strand
GGCGACAGTCTTTACACCGGCCCGAACGCGCAAGCGATCTACGTGATCGGTCAGGACGCCTTCTTGCAGCGCGACAATTCGATCATCCGCTTCAGCGACGACAGCGCGCAGAAAGTAATGCGTGTGGTCACGGGGAAAATCCTCTCAGTGTTCGGCAAGGGCGAGCGGAAAATTCTCGTCAGCACCGCGACCATCGGTATTCGTGGCACGGGTTGTTACATTGAAGATTCCCCGGCAAAAGTCAGCCCGCGTGGGACGGCGCCTGCCACCCCCGATACAAGCAACAACCCCGACAAACAAGCCCCATCAAGCACCTATTTTTGCCTGTGCTATGGCGAGGCTGAGTTGATACCAACGGCGTCACCGCAAGAGCGAGTGGTAATTCAAACGACACACCATGACCACCCGCTCACGGTGCACGACGACATGTCCATGCCCACCCGGATGGCCACTGCCAGCGTGGTCAATCACACCGACGCCGAACTGACGCTGCTTGAGGCCTTGGTGGGCCGGCGTCCGCCCTTCTCTGGTAGCGAGCGCTATTAAAAAATTAGGCCCCTATTAACGCCTGCCCACACACCCGGAGCGTTTGCCCGGTCAAGCCATAGGCCGCTGGCGAGAGGAAAAAGCCAACGGCTTCCGCCACATCTTCGGGCAAGCCGCCCTGCGACAGTGAGTTCAAGCGCCGCCCTGCCTCACGCATGAGTACCGGGATTTTCTGCGTCATCGGCGTTTCGATAAAACCGGGCGCCACGGCATTGATGGTAATGCCACGTTCAGCGAGCAAGGGCGCGCGGGCGGCCACATAACCAATCAGTGCCGCCTTGGTCAGCGCGTAATTGCTCTGCCCATAATTGCCGGCAATACCGCTGATCGACGACAGGCAAATTTCCCGGCCCTCGTCACGCAACAAGCCATGCGCATCGAGTACGGCATCAATGGCAAGAATGGCTTGCAGATTGACGGCAACAACCTGATCCCAGAGCGCGGCGCTCATATTTGCCAGCGTCTTGTCTCGCGTGATGCCCGCGTTATGCACCAGCAGATCGATGCCGCCAAATTTCTCACCGATGAATTCCGCAAGCTGCTCAGCGGCACCCGGCTCGGCGATGTCCAGCACCAGCGGCGTACCGCCGATGCGCAAGGCCAATTCATACAAAGGATCACGCGCCGGGGCAACGTCCAGGCAAATCACCTTGGCGCCGGCGGCGGCCAGACGCATCGCGGTGGACGCGCCAATGCCGCGTGCTGCGCCAGTCACGAGTGCCACTTTGCCGGTCAAGTCCTCGCTCATGCTGGCTGGGGCACGCACCGATTCGCCAAGCACCAGCGCTTGACCCGAGACGTAGGCCGAAAACGGCGCACAGAAAAATCCCAAGGGTCCGGCAAGACGACTTTCCGCACCCCGTTGCACGTAAAGCAAATTGGCGGTGCCGCCGCGCTTGCCCACTTCTTTCGCCAAAGTACGCACAAACCCCTCTATACCGCGAGCGATTGCCGCCGCCACCGGATCAACGTGCGCCGCGGGGCAGGAGGCCAAAACGAGCAGGCGCGCATTGCGCGTCAATGAACGCATCACCGGGTGCAAAACGTCGTAGAGCAGATGCGCTTCGGCAGGGGTGGTGCAACCGGTCGCATCGAGGACGACGGCATCGAATTTGGCCTCGGCATCCGTATTCGCTGTCACCACCTCAGCACCGGCGAGAGCCAAAGCCTTCGCCGCCGCTTTACTGGCATATCCGCCCTTACCGCCCACACACAACACGCGCAAACCCATCAGCGCTGGGGTGTCATCGCGGGTGCGCCGGCGCAAACGCACCGGCGTCGGCAAACCCAAACTCTTCACCAGGTTGGCGGTAATTTTGTCGTTGGCCAGATTGACAAGGTAATCACTCATCTCACCGCTCCAGAATCGCCGTGACGCCTTGACCGCCAGCGGCACAAATGGAAATCAAGCCACGGCCGCTGCCCTTTTCGGCCAAGAGTTTGGCCAGTGTGCCGACGACGCGCCCACCAGTGGCGGCAAAGGGGTGGCCTGCGGCAATACTGCTGCCCAAGACGTTAAGCTTTTTGCGATCAATCTTGCCGAGCGCCCCCTGCAGCCCGAGATTTTTTTTGCAGAACTCGGCAGATTCCCACACCTGCAAGGTCGACAGCACCACTGCCGCGAACGCCTCGTGAATCTCGTAATAATCGAAATCTTGCAGCGTCAAGCCGCGTCGCGCCAGCATGCGCGGAATCGCATACGCCGGCGCCATGAGCAAGCCTTCACGCTCATCGATGAAATCCACCGCCGCGACTTCGGCATCGGCCAGATACGCGAGGATGGGCAAGCCCTTTTCCTTGGCCCAGGCTTCCGAAGCCAGCAAGACAGCCGACGCGCCGTCGGTCAAGGGTGACGCATTCGCCGCCGTGATGGTGCCGGATTTTTTATCGAAGGCGGGTTTGAGCGAGGCCAGCTTTTCCAGGCTGGAATCGCCGCGCAGGTTGTTGTCGCGCGTCAGGCCGTGATAGGGCATAACCAGGTCATCAAAAAAACCGCTGTCATACGCCTTGGCCAGATTTTGGTGGCTGGCCAAGGCCAGCTTGTCTTGCGCTTCGCGGCTGATGCCCAAACGCTGCGCCGTAATTTCAGCGTGCTGGCCCATGGATTTTTTGGTGCGCGGCTCGGCATTGGCCGGCAGCTTGGGTAATAGCAAACGTGGATCGAGGAGGCGCGCGGCAATTTTGAGTTTTGCCGTATTGGTCTTGGCGGCATTGAGGTCCATCAGCGTCCGCTGCAAACCACGACTGACTTCGATCGGTGCGTCGGACGTCGTGTCGCTGCCACAGGCAATGCCGCACTCGATTTGTCCGAGGGCAATTTTGTTGGCCACCAGAATCGCCGCCTCCAGACCAGTGCCACAGGCCTGCTGAACATCAAAGGCAGGAGTTTGCGGGCTCAGCCCCGAACTCAGTACGCATTCGCGCACCATATTCCAATCGCTGGAATGCTTCATCACTGCACCGCCGACGACTTCACCGAGACGCTCGCCTTCAAGATGGCACTTCTCCACCAGACCACGCAGCACATCGGTGAGCATGGTCTTGTTGGAGAGCTTGGCATAGGCCGTATTGGAACGCGCAAAGGGGGTGCGATTGGCCGCAACGATGGCAACGCGCCGGGGTTTTCCGCTAAGCATGACTATCTCCTGAAAAGAGGTCAGACACTATCGTCTGCGAGAGGGGCTACTTTGAGAATTTCTTGTATCGTGGTCAGGCCAGCTGCCGCCTTGCGGGCACCGGAAATGCGCAGAGGTTTCATGCCATCACGCTGGGCTTGCGCACGCAAGCTGGCAAGTTCGGCACGACCGGCAACCAGCCGTTTCAAATCAGGAGTCATCGGCATAATTTCATAAATGCCCACGCGGCCCAAATAGCCGGTGTTTCGGCACTCCAGGCAACCGACTGGGGAATAGAACTGTGCGGGTTGGTTGGACTTCCAGGGAGTGACCAATTGGTTCCACAGCACCTCATCTTCGCTGCGCAAACCTACTGCTTTTTTGCAATGCGGACACAAAGTGCGCACCAAACGCTGCCCCATAACCCCCAGGACAGTCGCCGCCAGAAGGTAGGGCGGAACGCCCAAGTCAAGCAAACGGGTGATGGCGCCGGGCGCGTCGTTGGTATGTAGCGTCGACAGTACCAGATGCCCGGTCAACGCCGCCTGAATCGCCATCTCAGCGGTTTCCAGATCACGAATCTCGCCCACCATGATGATGTCCGGATCTTGTCGCATCAGGGCACGAATGCCCTCGGCGAAGCCCATACCGATGTCGCTGAGGACTTGTACCTGATTGAACAGTGGCTCGACCATTTCAATCGGGTCTTCAAGGGTACATACATTGACTTCTGGCGTCGCCAGAGTCTTGAGCGTGGAGTAGAGCGTGACGGTTTTGCCGCTGCCGGTGGGGCCGGTCACGAGGACAATTCCGTTGGGTTGCTGGGTCATGCGTCGCCACAGCGCAGCTTCCGAGTCACCAAAGCCGAGCTCGGAAAAGTCGCGCACCAAGACCTCTGGATCGAAAATCCGCATCACCAGCTTTTCGCCAAAGGCTGTCGGCAGGGTAGATAAACGCAACTCGACCTCACTGCCATTGGGAATGCGCGTCTTGATCCGGCCATCCTGCGGGCGGCGCTTTTCCACGACATCCATGCGACCGAGGATCTTGATCCGGCTGGTCATGGCGTTGAGTACCGACATCGGGATCTGATATACCTGATGCAGCACGCCATCAATGCGAAAACGCACCACACCGAGATCGCGGCGCGGCTCGATATGAATATCGGAGGCGCGCTGCTCAAAGGCGTATTGCCAGATCCAATCAACAATGCGCACGATGTGCTGATCGTTGGCGTCGAACTGACGATTACTTTTCCCCAGCTCAACCAGCTGTTCAAAATTGGACCCCGGTGCGGCAACTTCACCACGCGACTGTGCGCCTTTGATCGATTTGGCCAGGTTGTAGAACTCGACCTGGTAGCGCGCAATATCTTGCGGATTGGCGATAACACGCTTGATCGTGCGCTTGAGGATGGGTGCGAGCTCAACTTCCCAGGCGCACTCGAAAGGCTCGGCGGTGGCAATCACCACTTCAGCCGGACGCACATCAATCGGCAAAATTCGGAAACGCGTGGCATACGCGTTACTCATGATCTCGGTAACGCCAGAGAAATTCACTTTCAATGGGTCGATATGCTGATAGGGCAAGCCACTCCACTGAGCCAGCCATTGCGTCAGCTCGTCAAGATCAAGCAGTTTGTGCGGTGACAACAAGGACTTCCAGCGCTGCTCAGCGACAACCGCCAAAGGGTGCATATCGCCGCGAAAATAGCGTCGCTCTTGCAAAAAACGTTCTGCCAATCCGGCATCAATCTGGCCATCAGCCAGCAAGCCGCCAATGACCTCCGCCAAGCTCAGTCGGTGCTCATGGGCGGATACGTGCCTGGCCTTTTGATCGGGCTCTTGATTGACGACTTTCGTGACCACATCTGCCGCCGACTTGATCTCAGTAGCAGTCTCTGCAGTAGGTTTAGCGGTGACAATTGGTTTCATAGGGCGGTCTGGTGAGGCAGCAGACATGATCTGTTCGCAGGCAAAGACAAGCGTCGATCTTACGGCAGTTTGTCAGGCAATATGCGCCGGGGCGACTAGTGGCAGGCGTAAGACAAAGCGCGTGCCCTCGTTGAGCACGGACTCCACACGCACCTGTCCGCCGAGCACTTGCGTGGTCAGCCGATGCGCAATCGCCAACCCCAGACCTGAGCCGCCTTGGCCCAAACGCGAGGTAAAGAACGGATCAAATACACGCCCCAGATGCTCGGGCGCAATGCCAACGCCGTCATCAGCGCAGACCAGCTCAACCCACTCGTCCGGCAACCGGGTCGCGGAGATGATTACCTTGCCTTCACTGCGCCCGGCAAAGGCATGAATCGTCGCATTCATGATCAGATTGATCAGAATTTGATCGAGCGGGCCGGGGTAACTTTCCATGTGGATGTCCGCGGGGATAGCCAGCTGAATCTCCCAAGGTGAGCCCTTCAGGGTAGGACGCAAGGTGTCGACCAACTCACTAATCATGGCGGCGAGATCAAAACCACGGCGCCGCTCCGATGCCTGGTCTATCGCGACCTGCTTGAAGCTGGACAAGAGCTCGGCGGCACGGCGCAAGGAGCGCGTGGTCAAATCGCTGCCATCAATGACCTGTGCGACAAATTGATTGAGCTGCGAGCGTTTCACGGTTCCGGCTTCCAGCTCACGGGAGAACTCAGCTGTCATATCGTGCACGGCGGTGACCGCCGTCAAGGCATTCCCCAGTGGCGTATTCAGTTCGTGCGCCACCCCCGCCACCAATTTCCCCAATGACGAAAGCTTCTCGGCATGCAGCAGTTCTTCCTGCGTGCGCTGCAAGGTTTCCATCGCCGCTGAAAGTTCAAGGTTCGACTTGGCCAACTCGGCTGTCCGCTCTTCAACACGGTGCTCCAGTGCCGCATTCAGTTCATGCAGTTGCGCATCAACCCGTTTGCGTTCGGTGTCATCGACAAACATCACCAGCACCTGCCGCTCGCCATTGAACTCGATCGCTTCCGCAAACATTTGGGCACTGCGAATTTCACCCGCACGATTGCGGTACTGAAGTTGATAGCCCAGACTGCGGCCAACTTCGCTAAACGAGGTAATCCAGCGCTCACGGTCAGCCGCGCTAAGCCAAAAACCAATATCGATCGAGGTTTTACCTACCGTCTCCTGAGAAGTCCAGCCAAGCGCACGAACCCACGCCGGATTCACCTCGAGAAAACACCCATCAGTGATACGACTGATCGCCATCGGAATCGGGCTGGCATCAATGATGGTGTTAAACCGCTTTTCCGAAGCATGCAAGGCGGTGTTCTGCGCCTCCTGCGCGGCGATGCTTTCACGCAAACTCTGATTCAGCAGCACCAGATGTTCCGACTGCTGACGATGTGCCGAAACAATCCAGCTGAGCACCATCAACCCCGTACCCCAGACGACCGAGAGCGCCATCCAGTAGCCAAG
The DNA here is from genome assembly GCA_964521935.1 of uncultured Propionivibrio sp. Classification (GTDB taxonomy): domain Bacteria; phylum Pseudomonadota; class Gammaproteobacteria; order Burkholderiales; family Rhodocyclaceae; genus JADJEF01. The sequence continues at coordinate 1,289 of CAZFSH010000085.1, read as the reverse complement.
CGGCGAGCCCGCTGGCGGGGGCGTCCAGAGCTCATAGCTCATGGTCAAGGCCATAACCAGCATCACCAGCGAGGAAGCAATACCCAGATACACCGCTTGGCGCATACCCAGCAGCCAGCCGCCCAGAAGCATCAACACCACATAGCCGTGCGTTGTCGGATTGGCCATACCGGTGCGCAAATAAGCTTGGTGGGTAAGTGCAAGCCAGACGACCCACACATAAAAAACAAAGCTGGGCTGACGGCGACCGCTACGCCGGATAAGCCAAGCCAGCGCACCACCCGCTGCAATAATCAAGGGCCCAACCGCACGATAGAGATCGCCGTCGATCTTGAAACGGAACACCATGTACAGCAGCATGAACGCCGAGACACCCACGACCATGCGGTTGAACAAGCGATCGGCGTCATTCGCCATGAACTCCAACTCAGGCCCGGCGTTGGCTTCCACGAGAGCGGCAGGCAATCGATTGAGGAGTTTAGTCACGCGAAAAAATCGGGAGCAGACGATAAATGATGCGTGGCATTGTAGTCAGCCTGGTGAAAAAAAATCCCACAGCGGCTGACAAAAGTCAGTCGCTGTGGGACGGCGCTCATTATGAATGCCAGGTCCAGCAGAGGGTAGCTAGCCGCGAATCAGCTCTTCTGCGTCATCGCCAGCATCAGATCGTTCACGCGTTTGACGAAGGTTGCCGGATCGTCCAGTTGGCCACCTTCAGCCAGCAATGCCTGATCAAACAACACCGCCGCCCAGTCGTCAAATTTCGCTGACTCATATTTCAGTCGCAGCACAACCGGGTGTTTCGGATTGATCTCCAGAATCGGCTTGGACATCGGCGCCTGCTGACCGGCGGCTTTCAGAATGCGTGCCAGATTGCCGGAAACATCCTGCTCATCAGCGACCAGGCAAGCCGGGCTTTCGGTCAAACGATGCGTCACGCGCACTTCTTTGACCCGATCGCCCAAGGACTGGCCAATTTTGTCAGTCAGCTCCTTGAATTCGCTGGCGTCTTTTTCCTGCTCTTTCTTTTCTGTCTCGTCTTCCAGCTTGCCCAGATCAAGACCGCCTTTGGCTACCGACACCAACGCTTTTCCGTCGAACTCGGTCAAATGCGAAACGACCCACTCATCCACGCGATCAGACAACAACAAGACCTCGATGCCTTTCTTGCGGAACACCTCCAGATGAGGGCTGTTCTTCGCCGCATTGAAATTCTCGGCGGTGCCGTAGTATATCTTATCCTGCCCTTCCTTCATGCGGCCGATGTAATCCTTCAGCGAGACGGTCTC
>CAZFSH010000084.1:0-10016 GCA_964521935.1 uncultured Propionivibrio sp. | reverse complement strand
CCGAAGCGGATTCGCTACAAGCCGATCAGCCGTTAATTGCGTCACGCTGCGCCACGAAAAAGTCAGTCGCCGTCCCAATCGCCCGCCCATAGCGACTGACTTTTCATCGATCTGAAGTAGTCCCCCTGTATAGCCCGATGGAAACTAAATTCAATATCGCCATGCTCATTGACGCCGATAATAGTCCGGCGGGGATGATCGACGAAGTGCTGGCCGAACTGGCCAAATATGGCGTCATCAATATCCGCCGCGCCTACGGTAACTGGAAGAGCCCGCAATTGAAAAGCTGGGAAGCCGTGCTCCACGAGCACGCCATCCAGCCGGTGCAGCAGTTCGCGTATTCCAAGGGCAAAAACGCTACCGATATGGCGATGAGTATCGACGCCATGGATCTGATTTACACCAAGCGTATTGACGGCGTCTGCCTGGTTTCTTCCGACGCGGATTTCACACCGCTGGTGATGCGCATACGCGCTGACGGGCTGACGGTTTATGGCTTCGGTGAAAAGAAAACACCCGAACCTTTCGTCAATGCCTGCTCAACCTTTCTCTACCTGGAGAATCTTGCGCCCGTCGCGGCGTTACCGGTGGCTGAAGCGGGAAAGACAGCAACCAATGCGCCCAATGCAGCCAAGGCACAAGTACAACGCCAAAGCACCAAAGAGCTCAAGGGAAACACGCGGCTGGTTAAACTTTTGCGTGACTCGGTCGCCGCCTCTGCCGAAGAAGACGGCTGGGCACCGCTTGGCGCCGTCGGCACCCACATCAGCAAGCAGTCGTCGTTCGATTCGCGCAACTATGGCTACGCCAAACTGTCCACCCTATTGCAGGCGACTGACTTGTTTGACATCGAGCTACGCGGCAAACACCATTACGTTCGCGACAAGCGCTTTGCGGTCACGACAAACGGGTAAGCGCCGCCAGAGGCTTGCTCAGCCTTAGTTTTCGCTCCGCACCGTCCCACACAGGCTGACTTTTGCGCCGAACAAACTCACGCAAAGCCAGCCTCCCGGCTACTTCTGCCGCGGTGCGTAAAGCTCAATAAAGCGCGCGATGTGCGCAAATGCCTCATCAGCCTCAGGCAGGTTGCGCTCGAAAAAATGCCAGACATGCACCATGTGCGACCAGCTTTCCAGCACGGCAATGGAACCCGCCATCGTCGCCTTATTAACGTAGCGTCGTGCGTCATCAAGCAGCATTTCGGCTTCGCTAACATGTATCAAGGTCGGTGGCAGCTTGCTCAGATCGTGATGCACGGGCGAAATGCGCGGATCACTGGGTCGCACAGAATATTTGAACCAAAATGACCAGAGCAGAATCCATGACGGTACTTTCGCCAGTTTCCCGAACATCGGGCCAATCATGTGATCAGTCTCCAGGTTAGCCAGCAGGCTGGGGCTGGAAAGCGTGCCATCCGTCGCCGGCGACAAGGCTACCGCCGCATCTGCCGCACGCAAGCCGGCGTCACGCGCCTGCGCCAGCGTGATGAGAGTCAAGTTACCCCCGGCAGAATCACCGGCGACCAGCAGGGTTTGCACGGGAATCTGGCCGCTGGGGCCGTTGTCCAGCAGCCAGCGATACGCTGTGAGACAGTCCTCAACGCAGGCAAGTCGGTTGTGTTCTGGAATCAAGCGGTAATCGATGGCCAATACGACCGCGCCGGTTTCACGACTAAACCGTGTGGTGATCCGGCGATGGCTTTTCGAACTCCCCATCATCCAGGCGCCGCCGTGAATGTAGAGCAGGCGCCGCTGAGGGTCAGCACCGGCCGCGATCACCCATTCGCCCGGCACGCCACCAGCATCGGCGGGAAGAATGGTCACCCCGTCGATATCGGCGGAGTCGCCCATGGTGTCCATCATGGCACGCATGTTGGTGATTTTTTCGCGCGTCGACTTCCCCGTATTGCTGGCACGCAGCATCTGCCCGACCTCGGCAACAACCGCCGCGTGCTGATCGCTAGGGGTTCGCGAGTTGGGACGCCAATGGCCGGGCAGGCTGTCATAACGCATCAGCGACTCACCCCGCAAAAACTGGGTAAAGCGCCAGCCCGCCGCGACCAGAACCGTCGCCAAAACCAGCAAAATCAAGGAAAGACTCATGAATTACTCCGCCATCAAAAAAACGCCACACACCGGCACACTGCGAACACGTGGCACGTTCAGCGCCCGGAGCTTACCCGATGCCATACGTCGTGTGCGTGCAGATGTTCGCCAATAGGGCAAAGAATGCGGCTCAAGGGTAGCGCGACGGATCACTTGCCGCTAGTGTGCACACTTATTCCTTTCTTGCCGTAACGCTCATCTCATGACCAGCCCTCTCCCCTGCCCGCAATGCACGCTCGAAAACACCTACGTCGATGGCGCCAACCATGTCTGCGCGGATTGCGGCTTTGAATGGCCGCTAGCCGGCCCGGCCGCGAGCGATGATGGCGATGCAGTGATTAAAGACGCCAATGGCAATGTCTTGAGTGATGGCGACGCCGTGGTGCTGATCAAAGACCTGAAAGTCAAAGGCTCGTCGATCACGCTCAAGCAAGGCACCAAAATCAAGAGCATCCGCTTGGTCGGGGGCGATCACGAAGTCGATTGCAAAACGGACGCCGGCGCGTTCATGCTCAAGGCCTGCTATTTGCGCAAAGCCTGATCCACTCACCGACTCCCCGACTCCCCATGCGCACCTTCGGCATCGTCCTTGCCCTACTGATCGCAGCTTTACTGCTCCCCTTGGCGTTCACCGACAGTTCACCGAACGCACCGGTAGATAACAGCCTGCTGCCCTGGACTATCGAACCAGTCGGCGCCGGCGGCATCCGTGTGTTTTCACTGACCTTGGGTAGTAGCACCCTGGCCGACGCGATCAAGCGTTTTGGTCCCGACATGCAGGTGGCGGTGATCGGCCGGCGCGACGAACCCGGCTCGCTCGAAGCGTTTTTTGACAGCGTGCATCTGGGGCCACTGACCGGCAAGCTCATACTCACCGCCGAAGCCAGCGACGCACAACTCACCGCCATGCGCGAGCGCGCACTCAAAACCGAGTACATGGAAAGCGCCATGCGCCGCTCGACGCTCTCCCCGGAAGATAAGCAGGCGGCGCTGAGCCTGCCGATCCGCGCTATCGTGTTTGTGCCCTCGGCACGACTGGACGCAGCCATCGTGCACGACCGGTTTGGCCCACCCGCCGAACAGTTGGTGGCGGGTGACAAGGTCCAACACTTTCTCTACCCGGAGCGCGGGCTGGATATCGCCATCAACGAAAAAGGCAAAGCCATGCTGCAATATGTTGCACCCAAAAACTTTGCCTTGCTCCGGGCACCATTGTTGATGCCGGCTCAGTAATCTTGCAGAGCACCAGCTAGTGAAGTTATTAGCCAGCCCCCACAGTCAAATCGGGAAAATAGCCAACTCCGGTAAAACTCAGCCGCTGTGAGACGGCGCAGGCAGTCCCGGATTGTGCAAATTGTGCAGCCACTGGGCAAATTCCTCAGCAGGCACGGGGCGGCCAAACAGGAAGCCCTGCACGTCGCACACCTTGAGCGAACGCAACACGTGCTCCTGGGCGCGCGTTTCGACGCCTTCAGCGACAGTTACCAAGCCCAGACTACGGGCCAGTTCATTGACGGAACGCACAATCGCCAGATCGGCGGAGTCAACCGGTGTATCGCCAACCGTAGTCAAGCCGCGTACAAACGACTGATCGATCTTGATCACATCAATCGGAAAACGCTTGAGATAAGCCAGACTCGAGAAGCCGGTGCCGAAATCATCCAGCGCGATACGCAGTCCAAGTGCCTTGAATTTTTTGAGTAGCTCAATCGCCGCCAGCGGGTCTTGCATGACCATGCTTTCGGTAATTTCCAGCTCGATTTGATCGGGCGTCAGGCCATTATCCTGCAGGGCGTAACGCACCATGGGCAAGAGATTTTTGCTGTGAAACTGGCGTGCCGAAATATTCACCGCAATACGCAAACGCAGCCCGTGCGCCTCCTGCCAGCGTCGAGCCTGCGCACAGGCTTCGCGCATGATCCAATCACCGATCGGCACGATCAAGCCGTTCTCTTCGGCAATGGGGATGAACTGCGCCGGCGATACCAGCCCGCTGGCATCGCCCAAGGACGGATGACGCCAACGCACCAGCGCTTCCGCCGCCACCAGGGTATTGCTCGCCAAATTGAACTGCGGCTGGAAATGCAGCACCAGCTGCTCGCGCTCCAGCGCATGGCGCAGCTGGTTTTCCAAGGTCAGGCGTTGTGCCAGACGGACATTCATGTCCGCGTGATAAAACTGAAAGCGGTTACGCCCCGCCTCCTTGGCCCGGTACATGGCCGTATCGGCACCCTTGATCAAGGCATCAACGGTTGTGCCATCACGCGGCGCGACGGCCACGCCTATGCTGCCGGTCACATGGGCTTCATGCGCATCCAGCACATAGCATCCCGCCATGCTGTGCAGAATGCGTTTGGCCGCGGTGGCAATTTCGTCTTCATGCATGATCTCAGCCAAAATGACAACGAACTCGTCACCGCCCAGACGCGCCACCGTATCGCCCTCGCGCACACAGGCGATCAGGCGCTGGGCAGCCTGGGCGATCAACTGGTCACCCGCAGAATGCCCCAGCGTGTCATTCACATTTTTGAAACCATCCAGGTCAATCAGCAGCACCGCCACCAGACGCTGCTCGCGCACCGCTCTGGCGATGGCGCGCTGCAACTCCTCTTTCATCAAGCTGCGATTGGCCAGATCGGTCAGTATGTCGTGGCTGGCCAGATAGGCGAGATTGTCCGCATTGGTACGCTCGCGTTGCAAGGCCGTATCCAGACCGCGCAGGAGAAAGGCCACCGACAAGGTCAGGGCCGCAGTCACCAGCAGAAAATTCACCGAAATCACCAGCCATTTGATCGCGGGCGACAGATCCAGCCCGGCAATGACAATGTCTGCATTCACCGTATAACCGACCACAATCAGGGTCAGCCAGCTCAAGCCCAGCGCCCACAAGCCTGGGCGCAAGCCACGCAATAAAACGGTCATGACCGGGAAGGCCATCAGGTAAATCTGGCTGGCTTGGCCGACCGTCAGCAACAAGGCGACACTCATCAGGTACAGCACGGCAAGAAAAACCGTCGCACGCAGCCGGTAACCGAGCGCGCGATGTTGCCAAATCACATAAACCGCGATCAAGGCAAGGATGTCAGCGCCAATCAAGGCCCAGAAACCATCGCGAAACGACGCCCAGATGCTCGGCACCGCCGCCACGTTACCCAATACAAACACGGTAACCAGTACTCGCTCCAGCAGCCGCTCGCGCCAGGACTGCATATCCTGGACGCTACTGGGCACCACGACAAACGCGGCGCGGGCATCGTTGATGAGTCGCTGAAGGGAAAACCGGGGGAAGTTCATGCGAACGAGGAATGAATTGGAATAGAGCTTGGACTTAAGCTTGAATCATTACAAGCGAGCACCAATGTATTCAAGCACGTTCGCCCAAGGAATAACTGACCTCACCGTCAGTTCCGGCGGCTGGCCACGTTATCCCCCAACCTACCGAATCACAATATCGAACCATATCCAGCCATAGCAGCCAGGCGCGCCGCAGCGCTTGACGCATCCTGGCGCTGGATTGGAGTTACCGTTAGCCTTAGCCCATGCGCTTGAGTGCGCAAATCTTGTTGCCCGCGGGGTCACGCAAGTAAGCCAGATACAGCGGCCCCATGCTGCCCTGACGAAGTCCCGGGGGGTCTTCGCAGGTAGTACCGCCATTGGCGACGCCGGCAGCATGCCAAGCGTCGGCAGCCTCGGGGGTTGGGGCAGCAAAACCGATCGTGCTGCCATTGCCAGCGCTGGCAGGCTGCCCATTGATTGGCTTGGTGATGGCAAAAACGCCGGTCGGCGTCATGTAAAACACGCGCCCCTTTTCGTCCATTTGACCGGGCGGAATGCCCAAGGCACCGAGCGTAGCGTCATAGAATTTTTTTGCCGCGGCCGTGTCATCGGCGCCGACCATGATGTGACTAAACATGTAGTGCTCCTTCAAGTTATTGCTCAAGTGTTGTTCAAGCGGCACGGCACTGCTGTTGCTGAAAAATTAGACGGCAAGCACCGCGCACGAACGCAAGGATAGTGCATATCCTCGGCCCCGGCATAGCGCCAAGCCTTAGTAGCAATGGTCGACTGGGTTATGCCTCAATGTGTCGCGGCCCAAACCACCACATCGAGCAGAAGGGGTATTCTGTTTAACAACTCAGTCGACCAGACCCGCATTCGATCACCAAGCTAACGATGCCTGACCCGCAACAAGCCCAACCGACAGACATACCGACCACCGCAGCAACTGCAGCAACCGCAACCACGGTAACCAAAGCCGCTGCAGCCGGTAGCACGAATGTGTATCGCATCGTCATTGTCGCCATTGTGCTGGTGGCCTTGGCGGGAATCGGGATGCTCATTTACCAGCGACAACAAGTCGACCTGCACCTGATCAACACCAACCAGAACCTGGCCCGTTCGGTCGAACAGACCATCGACGGCTTGATCGATACCATTGATGTCACCCTGCTCAATTCAGCTGATGAAATCGCGCGAAGGCAAGCAACGCACACGCTCGATGCCAAAGCCATCAACGAGTTTTTGTTGCGGCAGCAGCGTCGGGTGCCTAACCTGTCATTCATTCGTGCGACGGACGAAAACGGCCTCGTCATCTATGGCCAAGACATCCCATCGCCACCGGCCGACAACTCCGACCGCGAGTTTTTCATCACCCTCCGTGACCATGCCACGGATAAGCTGTTTGTCTCCAAGCCCATCATTGGGCGTATCGCCAAGCGTTGGGTCTGGTCGTTTGCGCGCCGTATAACCCGCCCCGATGGCTCATTTGGCGGCACGGTATTCGCGTCCATCTACACCGACCAGTTGGAGCAGATACTGGCACAGATAAATATGGATGCCGGCAGTTCGCTAGCCCTGCGCGGCAAAGAGTACGCACTCATCGCGCGCTTTACCGCATCGCGCGATAACCCGATACCGACAGGCTCAACCCAGCTCAGCAAAAAGGCGACGGAGGCACTGCAGAAGAACCCCAACGAGGGTTCCTATATCAGCGATGCAACCAGCCTGGATCCGGTGATTCACAGCTATTCATACCGCCGAAGCGCCAAATACGGGTATCTGGTCAATGTCGGCAGCCATTACGACATGGCGCTTGCCGCATGGCGCGCACAGGTGTTTTTGCTGGCGGGCCTGTTTGTACTCTTCAGTGGCGCCATGATTGCCTTGGGGCGTCAGGTCAATCGCGCCACGATACAACAGGCAAAACACATTCAGTCCCTGACCGACTCTTCGGCGAGGCTACAGGAAAAACACCACGCACTGACCACGCTGGAGCGCCGCCACCGCTTACTTTTGGACAACTTGCACACCGGCGTGGTGGTGCATGCACCGGACAGCAGCGTAATCTTCAGCAACCCCCGCGCCTGTCATTTATTAGGCCTGTCTGAAGCACAAATGCACGGTAAGCAGGCAATTGACCCAGCCTGGTGCTTTATTGATGAGGCAGGGAACAGGCTCGCCCCGGATGAATTCCCGGTAAGTAGAGTCATCCAGTCCGGTCAGCCGCTCGATGACATGGTGCTTGGAATCAGCAGCCCTGAGCGAGACAGCGTGACCTGGGTACTGGTCAGTGCCTTTCCCGAAACCGACGAGAACGGTTCGCTGAAACAGGTGCTGGTCAATTTTTACGACATCACCGAACGCAAGTTGGCGCAAGAGGCCCTAGAAAATCAGAAAAGTCACCTGGAAGAACTCGTTAAAGCACGCACCGCCGATCTTTTCCAGGCCAAAGAAGCGGCTGAGTCGGCGAACCTGGCCAAAAGCACCTTCCTCGCCAACATGAGCCACGAACTGCGCACGCCGCTGACCGCCATGATCGGCATGACCGACCTCGCCTTGCGTCGAGCCAGTGACCCGAAGCAGGTCGACCAGTTAAACAAGTCCGTGAAGGCATCGCGCCATCTGCTCGCCCTGATCAACAATATCCTCGACATCTCCAAAATTGAAGCCGGGCGACTGGCGCTTGAGGAACGCCAGTTTTCGCTAACGGAAGTGCTGGACGACACCCTGCGTCTGGCGCAAGACGGCGCGCACGCCAAAGGCCTGACGATAGCGGTAGAACTGGCGGCGGACCTCCCTGCGTCGCTTTATGGCGATTCCTTGCGCCTTCAACAAGTGCTGCTCAATTTTGTCGGCAATGCCATCAAGTTCTCTGAACGCGGTACCGTGACGATCCGCATTCAGCAAGTCGAAGCGCAGCATGAGGGTGCGGATCAGCGCATCGGTCTGCGCCTTGAAGTCAGTGATCAAGGTATCGGTATCAGCCCAGACAAGCTGAAGGAACTATTTCAGCCCTTTGTCCAAGCCGACTCATCCACTACACGCCAGTTTGGCGGCTCCGGGCTGGGCTTGGCCATTGCCCGACGCCTGGTGGAATTGATGGGCGGCGAAGTGGGCGCATACAGCACTCCCGGCGTCGGCAGCACCTTCTGGGCAACCATCTGGGTTCGTGCTGAGCGTGACAGCCATGCCCCCGATACCACAGCGCGCGAGCGCGACGAGTCGCCCGAAAAAATCCTCGCGCGCAAACATGCCGGGCGCCGGATTTTGCTGGTCGAAGATGACAAAAACACGCAAGAGCTTGTCAGTGACTGGCTAGAGGCTGTGGGTCTGGTCACAGACATTGCCGATAACGGAGCGATGGCTCTGGATAAAGCCGGCTACGGAAACTACGACCTGATCTTGATGGACATTCAAATGCCCGTCATGAACGGGCTGGAGGCGACACGCGCCATCCGCGCCATTCCCCGGTTGGCGAACATCCCCATCATCGCGATAAGCGCTAACGCCTTCGATGAAGACCATCTGCGCAGCATCGAGGCCGGCATGAACTGCCACCTGGCGAAACCGCTGGTCACCGAGACGCTTTACCAAACAATCTGCGATCTGTTGTGAAGCGTTGTTCTTGCGCTGATCGGTAGCGGAATTCAGTCAGCGTGGGACGCCGCCCACCCAGGCCTGCTGCAAAGGCGAATGGCCAAGCGTATGCACCAGATCGACCGGCTGATCGACGCGCCAGAGCGCCAGATCAGCGCGTTGGCCGACCGCCAGCACACCGCGATCGGGCAAGCCCAAGGCGGTCGCAGCATGACGGGTAATGCCCGCCAGCGCCTCCTGCGGCGTCAGGCGAAACTGCACACAGGCCATATTGGCTGCCGCGAGCAGCGAAGTCAGCGGTGCCGTGCCGGGGTTGCAATCCGTCGCCACCGCCATCGGCACGCCAGCGGCGCGCAGTTCGGCAATCGGTGGCAGCTTGGTTTCGCGCAAAAAATAGAAGGCTCCGGGTAGTAGAACCGCCACCGTGCCCGCGGCTTTCATGGCGGCAACGCCAGCGTCATCCAGCCATTCAAGATGATCGGCCGAGAGCCCATGATATTTCGCCACCAAGGCTGAACCGTGCTGATTCGACAACTGCTCGGCGTGCAACTTCACCGGCAACTGCAAACGCTGCGCTGCGCTGAACAAGCGCTCGACTTGATCGGCCGAAAAAGCGATGTTTTCGCAGAAGGCATCCACGGCATCGATCAGGCCTTCGGCCGCCAGCACCGGCAACATCGCCAGCACGGCGTCCAAATAGTCGTCCGGCCTGCCGGCGAATTCCGGCGGCACCGCGTGGGCGCCGAGGAAGGTAGTGCGTACCGTCACCGCACGCACTTCGGCAATCCGCCGCGCCACGCGCAGCATGCGCCGTTCGGTCTCCAGATCAAGACCGTAGCCGGATTTGATTTCCAGCGTCGTCACGCCGCTGGCCAGCAGCGCATCGACGCGCGGCAAGCTGGCCGCGAGCAAGTCGTCTTCGCTCATGGCGCGGGTCGCGCGCACGGTCGAGACAATGCCGCCGCCGTTGCGCGCAATCGTTTCGTAGCTCACCCCGTTCAGCCGCGCTTCAAACTCATTGGCGCGATTGCCCGC
>CAZFSH010000083.1:7253-10022 GCA_964521935.1 uncultured Propionivibrio sp. | reverse complement strand
GATCTGCATATACTTTGGCTCACCGTAATCAAGGTGCTCCGACGAGACGGTGTTATCCACTAATGAATCGACACATGCCAATCCGCCTAACGCAATTTCTTACCGATATATCGCGCCCCGTCAAGCAAGCCATGCTGGTGGGTTTGGATGTCGTTGTGCTGATTTTCTCGCTATGGGCGGCCTATTCGGTGCGCTTAGGGGTGTTTTTTGTGCCCAATACTGCCCAGCTATGGCTGATGTTGGCCGGGCCGGTGATTGCGTTGCCCGTGTTTTTACGCTTGGGTTTGTATCGATCGGTGATTCGTTACGTCGGCGAGCAGGCCTTGTGGTCGGTGGTCGTGGGGATGTCGTGGGCGAGTTTGTTGTGGGCCGGATTGGCGTTCATGACGCAAATGACCGGGGCCGAAGGGGTGCCTCGGGCTGTGCCATTGCTGTATTGGTTGTTTGGCATGGTGCTGGTGGCTGGCTCGCGCTTTTTTGCGCGCTGGTTGCTCTGGGTGCCGACGAAACGACATTTTGCCGGGAATCAGGTGTTGATCTATGGTGCCGGCAGTGCAGGGCGTCAATTGGCCGTGTCGCTGCGCCATGGGCGTGATGTTTTCCCCGCCGGTTTTTTGGATGATGAACCCTCGCTGCAGGGCAAGGATATCGATGGTTTAAGGGTGTATGCACCCGAGTACTTGCCCACGCTGATTGCGCGTTTTGGCATTCGCGACGTGATTGTGACCTTACCGTCGGCAAGCAATAGCCGACGCCGTGAAGTGGTTGGCTTGCTTGAACGTTACCAGTTGCGGGTGCGCATTTTGCCGGCCATGACCGACATCGCCAATGGGCGGCACTTGGTCAGCCTCGTTCGCGAGGTGGATGTGGCTGATCTGCTCGGACGCGATGCGGTCGAGCCTGAACCGCGGCTGCTTGGCCATTGCATCACCGGGAAGGTGGTGATGGTGACGGGAGCGGGCGGGTCGATTGGTTCGGAGTTGTGCCGCCAGATTGCGGCGATCGGGCCGGCACGCTTGGTCTTGCTGGAGTCCAGCGAGCATGCGCTATACCAAATCGAGCGGGGCTTACGTTCGGTGGGAGAAATACCGATTGTGGCCTGCCTGGGGTCGGTATGCGACGCGGCCTTGGTTGAGCGCTTGATCGCTGACCATGACGTGACCACCATTTATCATGCTGCCGCTTACAAGCATGTGCCCTTGGTTGAGGCTAACGTACTGGAAGGTGCCGCCAATAATGTGCTCGGGACCTTCACCCTTGCCCGCGCCGCGTTTGCGGCAGGCGTCACCCACTTTGTGCTGATCTCGACCGATAAAGCGGTGCGCCCTACTAATGTGATGGGGGCGACAAAGCGCTGGGCAGAGCTGGTGGTGCAAGATTTTGCCGAGCAGGCTAGGGCGGCAAAAAAAGCGCAACACTTCTGTGCGGTGCGTTTCGGCAATGTGCTTGGGTCGTCGGGGTCGGTAATTCCCTTGTTTCGCGAGCAGATCAATCAAGGTGGGCCGGTGACGGTAACGCACACCGATGTAACGCGTTACTTCATGTCGATACAAGAAGCCGTGCAACTGGTTATTCAGGCAGGCAGCCTGGGTCAAGGCGGAGAGGTGTTTCTGCTGGATATGGGCGAGCCGGTAAAAATCATCGATTTGGCGAAGAAGATGATTCATCTGGCGGGCCATTCACTACGCGATGCCGAGCATCCCGATGGCGATATTGAGCTTGCCATTACCGGGCTGCGCCCCGGCGAAAAGCTTTATGAAGAACTGCTCATCGCCAGTAGCAACGCAGAAGGCACTTCGCACCCAAAGATTATGAAAGCGTGCGAACCCTCATTGGCAACGGTCAGCTTGGCCGCTTTGCTCGCGCAACTTCGCGGTTTACGTGAGCAAGGCGATGCCTCGGGCGCAAGGCGCTTGCTGCTCGATATTGCCACTGCCTTACCCAACGCAAATTAGCCCCCCCACGCGCTGCGTGGATTACCGGGGGGGTTCGCTCGCTGGCCTGAATCGATAGCGGCGACGCTCGCCCACTGAGTTATTACCCGCCAGCCAGGTCTGCTCATCGACCAGCGCCGTGCCACAGCGGCTGACTTTTAGCAACGTTGATACACGTGTGCCGTAGCCTTCGGTGCGGATAAACGCAGCAGATAAGGCGCGTTCCCATTCCAGCGGAATGCCGGTTTGGGGCAGTTGTTCATCGGCGTGAATGGTCGGGTCGGCAAGCAGCTCACGTAGCGCCAGTTCGCCGGGCAGTTGCGCAAGGGCGCGGCCCAACGCCGTTTTACCGACGCTGACTTTAGGCCAGGCCGAGTCAAGCAGGTGGTTGGAGACGCCATAGATGCCGGGAGCAAGCTCGCGGGTTTCGTGGGTGACATTGGACGTCCAGTAAAGCTTGCCCTCGGGCGAACTTACTTCGCCGACCAGTAAATTGAAGCCGTTACATTGCGCGCCCACCTCGGCTATCTGATCAAGATAGGCCTCTGGCGACGATTGACCACACAGGTAATCCGCCACCAACTGCCCCCGCGACGGCCGGCCAGTGAGTATTTGCGTTGGATCTCGATAGTTGGTCAGGGCGGCGAAACGGCCCGAGCGCGTGATACCCAGCCAGGTACCGCCGGCTTCCAGATCACGTCCGGCCAAAACCTGCGGGTGGTCGGGCCAAAACGCCAGCGGTGCGGCCGGGCGGGCGTAAAACTCATCACGATTGGCCGCGAGCACCAAGGGGTAGTCGGGGTGAACGCGCCAGGCCAGCAAGATGATGCACATA
>CAZFSH010000083.1:1286-7153 GCA_964521935.1 uncultured Propionivibrio sp. | reverse complement strand
GTACCGGCCGCACACACTTGCGCGGCGTCAGCGAGGCGAGCGCGATAAAGCCGACGCTTGATTTTGCCGAGGTATTGAGTGCGGGCAACGATTTCCTGGCCGGGGTAGCAGCCTTTGCTGAAACTGATGCCGGGCAGGGCGCGTAGTTCGAGGTTGAGCATCTGCGGCACGAAAGCCTCTTGCGTGGCCGCCACAATTCGCGGCAGACCGGCAGCGATTTCGAGCCAGTGCCAGGTTGTTAAGGAAATGACTTTTCCTGCCGCCAACACCTCGGCCGCATGCTCGGGCGCCACGGCAAGCAAGCTCAAGGCTGGTTTGTCGGTGGTCGTCAAGGGCAATGTGGGAAAAGTCAGCCGCTGTGACACGGCGCTGGCGCTGCTGGCAAGGCCAATAAGCGCCACGTCACAGCTGGCGTCGGTGAGCTTCACCTTGCTGCGCAGCACATACATGGAAAGTTTGCGCAACATCATCGGGAGAATATCCAGCGGCAGCATCAGCAGCATGTCGCCACTCGCCGGCTCTCGCCAAACGCGAAACAGCGCGAGCAAACGCCCCTTCGGCGTACAAAACCCCGCGAGTCGGGCTTCGCCATCAGCCAGGGTTTTGACGTCGTTGGTGAGCAGGTTCTGCAAGAAATCAGCGGTATCCGGGCCGCTGGCGCGAATTACGCCATGGTCGGTGAGCGGCGCCAGGAGAAGCTCGCCGGAACCATCAAGCAGGGCAGCGGCCAGATTAAGGTCATGGGTGAGATCATCAGTAGTCATAAGCGTCATGGGCAAAGTCGGACGAATAGCAAGTCAAGCCCAGATGCTATCATCCGCCCGCCATTTCAAGCGCGCCGTTTTACACTTCTCCGACTCCCCATGCGACTTCTTAAAACCCTGTTTTTGGTACTGATTTTGGGTTTGGTTGGGGTGTTCATGGCGGCTGGATTCTTCTATGACCAACTGGTCGTGAAGCCCTTGCCCGTGCGCACGCCAGTGGTTGAATTTACCCTGCCTCCCGGTACCGGGCTCAGTGCCGCCGCCGAACTGATCAGTGATGCCGGAGTGGGCATTCCCGCTTGGCAGCTGGCCTTACTGGGGCGCGCCATGGGCCGCGCCAGCCAGATCAAAGCCGGCAGTTACGAAATCAACACCCCCACCACCGCCGTTGAGCTGATCGACATGCTCACACGAGGCGATGTGCGCCTGGCCAAGCTGACGCTCGTCGAAGGCAAAACCTGGCGCGAATGGCGGGCCATGCTCGACGCTCACCCTGACCTGGCCCATGACAGCCAGCGCCTGAGTGATGCGCAGCTACGCCAACAGCTTGGTATTACGGCACCGGCGCTGGAAGGCCAGTTTTTGCCCGACACCTATTTGTTCGCCAAAAACAGTAGTGATTTAGACGTTCTGCGCCGCGCCCATCACGCGTTGCAACGGCAGCTGGACCGCGTTTGGGCCACGCGCGATCCCCAGTTACGCGTGAATTCCCCTTGGGAGCTGTTGATATTGGCCTCGATTGTCGAGAAAGAAACCGGCCTGCCCGCCGATCGCCCCAAGGTCGCCGCTGTCTTTGCCAACCGCCTGCGCCAAGGCATGCCCTTGCAAACTGACCCGACGGTGATTTATGGCCTGGGCGCCAATTTCGATGGCAACTTGCGCAAAATTGATCTGCTCACCGACACGCCGTGGAACACCTATACCCGCAGCGGCTTGCCCGCCACCCCTATCTGCATGCCCGGGATTAAAGCGCTGGAGGTGACAAGTCGCCCGGCCAATACCAACGACGTGTATTTTGTGGCCAGAGGCGACGGTAGCAGCGAGTTTTCCGCCACCCTGGACGCGCACAACAGAGCCGTGAATAAATACCAAAGGTAAGACAACAAAGGTCATACAACGCATGGAACGAGGACGTTTTATCACCCTTGAGGGTATCGATGGTGCTGGCAAAAGCACCCAGCACGCGCGCCTGATTGAACACCTGAAAGCGCGCGGACGTAGCGTTGTCGCAACGCGCGAGCCCGGTGGCACGCCCCTGGGCGAAAAGCTGCGCGCGCTGTTGCTGGCCGACGCGATGCACCTGGAAACCGAAGCCTTGCTGATGTTTGCCGCACGGCGTGAGCACATTGCCCAAGTCATTGAACCGGCACTCGCCCGGGGTGACTGGGTGGTCTGCGATCGCTTTACCGACGCCTCGATCGCCTATCAGGGTGGTGGTCGCGGCCTGGCGATGGACAAGCTGAACAGTCTGGCGCAGTGGGTATTGGGCGACCTGACCCCGGATCTGACCTTATTGTTCGATGCGCCAGTAGCGGTTGCGCAGGCCAGGCTCAAAGCCAACACGCCCAACCCTGATCGCTTCGAGCAGGAGCAGGGCGAGTTTTTCGAGCGCGTGCGTGCGGCCTATTTGGCCATTGCAGCCGCCGACCCAAAGCGTGTGAAAATTCTCGACGCCACCATGCCGCTCGATAATGTTAGTAAATTGATTGAAGAAACCGTTGCAAGCCTCTGACTACAAATCATTTACCTGGCATCAGCCGCAGTGGGATCGCCTGCTGGGCGGTGGTCTGGCGCGCATTGGCCATGCCACGCTCCTGATCGGTGCACCGGGCCTGGGGCAGCGCGAATTTGCCGATGCACTGGCTGCCTTGCTCCTGTGTGAAGCGCCCAAGTTACTTGACACTCCATCGGCTTGCGGAGCCTGTCCATCGTGTCATTGGTTAGCGACCGACTCGCATCCAGACTTTCGCCTGGTGCAACCCGAAGATGCGGATGAGGACGGCGACGATGAGGCCAACGACAAGTCGGCCAAAGCCGCCGCCGGGAAAAAGAAGGCCTCCTCGGCTATCAAGATTGCGGCCATTCGCGCGCTGGAAGACTTTGTTTTCGTTGGTAGCCATCGCCATGGTCGGCGCGTCATCATCATTGATCCGGCGGAGGCCATGAATGTTCACGCGGCCAATGCACTTCTCAAAATACTTGAAGAACCACCGTCAAGTGTTTATTTCTTATTGGTTTCATCAAAATCACGGGCGCTATTACCAACGCTGCGTAGCCGGTGCCGTAGCCTGACGTTTGACCGCCCCAGTCGCCCCCAAGCCGAGACCTGGTTGCGCGCTGCCGGGGCCGAAACACGCACCGGCAAGTTTCTCGATGTCGTCGGCGGCGCCCCTGCCGCATTGCTCGACTGGCAAGAGTCCAAGGTTTTGCCTGGCATGGAAGCGATTATCGACTCGCTTTTTGGCCTGCTGAAGTCACCCGGCACCACCGATCCGCTCGCCCTCGCCAATCAATGGGATGGGTTGCTCAAGCGCGATCAGGCCCTGAGTCTCGATCTCTTGGTTGAAGCCGTACAGCGCTGGCTATTCGATCTGGCCCAGTACGGCACCACCGGATCAATGCACTATCACAGTGCCTGGGCCGTGCCACCGGCTGCCAGCAAGCTGTCGCTGGAGACCATGACACGCGGCTGGCGCGAGCTCTTGCGCTTTCGCCGCTCGGCCCGACATCCATTGAATCAATTGTTATTCCTTGAAGACTTTGCCACGCAGCTGGTACGTGCGCTGCAGACCCGTTGAGGCTGAATACAAACTAAGGTCATCAGGTTATGTACATCCATGTATTTACTTTAAGTGGGTGATTGGTTAAAGTACATACCTAGTACATCCATCAAGGTGCATCATGCATACAACCAAGGTGTTCAAAAATGGCAACTCGCAAGCAGTACGCATTCCCGCTGACTTGGCTTATGAGCGCACCGATATTGATCTTGAAATAGAACGTGACGGAGATGAAATCCGTATTCGTCCTGCACGTCGCTTGTTGACGAACGTTTTGGCTAAATTCGCCCAGTTTTCCCCAGACTTTGTTGCCGAGGGACGCGGTGAGCACGAGCAAGCGGATAGAGACAGCTTGGACGAAGCCCCATTGGACAATAGCCCATTGGGCAAAGCCTCCTTGTGATGGCGAAGTACATGCTTGATACCAACATGTGCATCTATCTCATGAAAAATCAGCCTGAGATGGTCGCCCAGCGCTTTGCTCAATGCTATGTGGGTGACGTGGTCATGTCGGCGATTACCTATGCCGAGTTGGCGTATGGCGTTGCGGTTTCGCTTAACCCTGAGCGGGAAGGGCGAAATTTGGCCGGGCTGATCGAAGATATTCCCGTGGCGCCCTTTGATGCCGGGGCGGGCAAGGCCTATGGGCCAATACGCTATGCAACGCGGGATAGTAAAAAAGATCATCTGGACAAGCTGATTGCCGCGCATGCGCGCTCATTGGCTGTGACATTGGTCACCAACAACATGAAAGACTTTGCCAAATATCCCGGAATAATCATGGAAAACTGGCTTGAACAATCAACAAATACGAGTAGTGGAGACGTCAGTCACTGACAGCCGCCATCACCGATGACTTCACTCTATGACCTCACTCCATAAACCCACCGATACCCTAGCGGCATTGCCGACGCCTCTGGTCGATTCGCACTGCCACCTCGACTTTGGCGATCTCGCCGACCGACAACCCGAGTTTGTACAACTGATGGCCGAACACGGTGTCGGCTGGGCGCTCAACGCCGGCGTTACCCTGGAGCGCTTTCCGGCCGTGCGCCAATTGGCGGAAACCTACCCGAATTTTTATGCGGCGGTGGGCGTGCACCCGGATACCGAAGAAGCCGCCTGCGAGCCGGATGTGGCCACCCTGGTCAAACTCGCTGAGCACACAAAGGTGGTCGCCATCGGCGAAACCGGTCTCGACTACTACCGCCTGACCGGCGATCTGGAATGGCAGCGCGAGCGCTTTCGCGTACATATCCGCGCGGCCCGCGAGACTGGTAAACCCTTGATTATTCACACGCGTGCTGCCGCTGCCGACACGCTACGCATTCTCAAAGAAGAGCGTGCGGACGACGTGGGCGGGGTTTTTCACTGCTTTACCGAAAGTCAGTCCGTGGCCGACGCCGCACTGGAACTGGGCTTTCATATTTCGATTTCAGGCATCGTGACCTTCAAGAATGCAACGGAGCTCAAGGCCGTGGCGCAATACGTGCCGCTGGATCGCCTGCTGGTGGAAACCGATTCACCGTATCTGGCGCCAGTGCCGTATCGCGGCAAGCTCAATCACCCGGCGCTGGTGCGCTATGTGGCCGAAGAGGTAGCCCGCTTACGCGGTATGGCCATCACCGATTTGGCCGCCGCGACTACCGCTAACTTTTTTAATCTGTTCAAGACCGCTCATGTTCAATAGATATTTGCTTGGCAGCCCATTGGTAAGACCATTAGTAAGCCCATTGGTCAGCCTTCTTGTAAGCTTCCTGGTTAGCGCCAACCTCGCCTGGGCCGGTGCGTATGACGACGCGCTGATCGCCGCCCGTGAAGGGCGCATCGATGTGCTGACGGCGCTCTTGCAGCGTGGTCTGGACGTAAATACCGCCGAACGCGATGGCACCACCTTGCTCGGCGTTGCGGCACGCAATAACAATCTGGCGATGGTCGATATGCTCATTGCCAATCGCGCCAGTCCTAACCGCCGCAACAATTATGGCGATACGCCCGTGCTGCTCGCCGCCAGCCAGGGCAAAACCGACATCGTCAAACATCTGGTTGCGGCCGGTGCCGAGATCAATGCACCGGGATGGACGCCCTTGCATTACGCCGTATACGGTGGGCACGCGGAACTGGCGGAATACCTGTTGGCAGCCGGTGCTGACGTGGAGCGCCGTGCGCCCAATCAGCGCACCACACTCATGATTGCCGCTCAAGTGGGCAATCTGCCCATGAGCAAACTGCTGGTGCAGCACGGTGCCAAGGTATCGGCGGTGGATAGTGAGGGAAAAACGGCGCTGGACATCGCGTTGAGCAAGGATTTCGCGCACGTGGC
>CAZFSH010000083.1:0-1186 GCA_964521935.1 uncultured Propionivibrio sp. | reverse complement strand
GGCACCAAAACCCTCTTCGGTTTGTTTGAGGAGGGGCGATGCGTGGTGGAGCGCCGTGTCACAGCGGCTGACTTTTCCGACTTTGCCTCGGCGCTTGGGGTGTTTCTCGACGAAAACCCGGGGCATACGATTACGCAAGCGTGCTTTGCCTTGGCCGGGCCGGTTGCGGCCGGGCAACACCGCGCCGCCTTAACCAATCTGCCGTGGGTCATCGATGCCGAGGCGATTGGCCAGCGCTTTAACTTACCGCGCGCCACGCTGGTCAATGACTTTGCCGCCGCCGCCATGGGGGCGGTAACTGCCCCGGCTGAATCCGTGGTCACGCTACAGGCCGGCAGCGCCAACCAACGCTATGGGCAGGCGCCACGCCTGGTGGTGGGGGCGGGCACTGGGCTGGGCATGGCGATAGTCTTACCCGAGAGCCAGCAACAGGGCCAGGGGCAGCGGCAGGGATGGCGCATCCTCGCCGGCGAGGGCGGCCACGTTGCCTTTGCGCCGGCGAACGAACAGCAAGCTGAGCTTTGGCATTTTTTGCACCGACGCTATGGTCGGGTGACATGGGAACGTGTCGTGTCTGGCCCGGGATTGTCCGCGATTCATGAGTTTCTCACTGGCGAAATTCTGGCGCCCGAGGTAATCGCACAGGCGAACAGTGTCGCCACCGCCCACTCGCTTGGGCTGTTTCTCGCCGCCTACGGCGCCTTTACCGGGGACATGGCCTTAGCCAGCATGGCACAGGGCGGCGTGTATCTGGCGGGAGGAATTGCCGCAAAAATACTGCCGGCCTTGCAAGGGGCCGAATTCATGACGGCGTTTTGCGATAAAGCCGAACATCGCGCTATCGTCTCGGCCATACCGGTACACGTTTGCATTGACCCATCGTTGGGTTTACGCGGCGCGGCGCTGCTGGCTTGCTGCTACGACGGCTACGACTGATCCGACTGCACTGACTGTTGACCGGCGTCAAATCTGCGTGCCCAACGCAGGCGGAGAATGACTCCATTCAATGGATGAGGAGCGAGTCATGGTCGAGAAAAAAACCACCACCAAAGCTACAACCAAATCGGCTACGGTTGCTGAGAAAAAAGGGACGAAAGCGACACCAAAAACGCCGCTAACTGCGCCGAAGGCAGCCACTCCGGCTAGCGAAAAGCCTGCCGCTAAAAAAACGACTACGGCAAAGCCC
>CAZFSH010000082.1:0-10034 GCA_964521935.1 uncultured Propionivibrio sp. | reverse complement strand
CGCCGCCGCACCGCCTACAAATCCGGAAGCGCCAGTGATGAAAATTTTCATGATGCTTCCTCGGCAAAATATTCGTCAAGAATACGCCTTACCGGCGCAGGCAAAGCTGCCGCTTGCGCCGCTGCTCGATCAAGCCAACGCCATGCCGGTTCGCTCACCACACACGTCGAGTCAATGCGGCACAGCAGTGGTGTGATCTGCAAACGAAAGTGCGAGAACACATGCGTAAAAGTCAGTCGCTGTGAGACGGCGCTCTGCGTACCTTGGCTGCGCGCATGCACCCCAAGCCGCTGCTGCAACCATTGATGCACATCCTGTTCGGCAGGTAGTTCAGGCAAACTTTCCAGTCCACCCCAAATACCCGCCGGTGGTCGCGTTTCCAACAACACGCGCCCTTGCGCATCAACAATCAGCAGCAAGGTAGCCAGCCGTTCGGGGCTCTTGGCTTTCGGCTTGCGTGCCGGCAAGTCGTTGACCCGGTCGCTAGCGCGTGCAACGCAGGTTTCCGCTACCGGGCAATCCTTGCAACGCGGCTTGCTGCGCGTGCACAGCAGCGCGCCCAAATCCATTTGCGCCTGGTTATAAACGCCGCCATCAATATCGGGCATCAGCGACTCGGCCAATTCCCACAAACGCGTTTCCACGGCGCGGGTGCCGGGAAAACCCTCGACGCCAAACTGGCGACAAAACACCCGCTTGACGTTGCCATCGAGAATCGGCGCCCGCGCGCCAAAGCAAAAGGTCGCAATCGAGTTGGCGGTCGAGCGGCCAATGCCGGGCAGCTGCGCTAACGCCTCAGGGCTGCGCGGGAATTGGCCACCATGATCCTGCATCACTCTCTGCGCGCACTTGTGCAGGTTGCGCGCCCGGGCGTAGTAACCGAGGCCGCTCCACAATGGCATCACCGCCTCGACGGGTGCCGCCGCCAGGTCGGCCAGGGTCGGAAAGCGTTCCAGAAAGCGCGCGTAATAAGGCAGTACGGTTGCCACCTGCGTCTGCTGCAACATGATCTCGGACAGCCAGACGCGGTAGGCATCAGTGGTGTTTTGCCAGGGCAAATCATGCCGCCCGTGGCGCTTGTGCCAGCGGATCAGGCGCTGCGCAAACTCGCTCACGTGTGGTGTACGGGAAGCACCGGCTTGACGCACGCGGCGGCGCGCTTAGCCCGCGTGCGCGCTTCATCGGTGTTCTCCGCCGTGGCCACCGCCACGCCCATGCGTCGCTTCACAAAGCTCTCCGGCTTGCCAAACAAACGCACATCACTCTCCGGCACCTGCATGGCCTCGCTGACGCCGTCAAAGGCAATGGCTTGTGCGTCAATCCCGCCGTAAATAACGGCTGAGGCGCCGGGACGGCGCAAGTCAGTGTCAACGGGCAAACCGAGAATCGCGCGTGCGTGCAATTCAAACTCGGACAGGCGTTGGGTCGCCAGCGTGACCAGCCCGGTATCGTGCGGGCGCGGGCTGACCTCGGAAAACCAGACCTGATCACCCTTGACGAACAGCTCGACGCCAAAGATGCCACGCCCGCCCAAATTGCCCGTCACTGCCTGAGCAATCGCGCGCGATTTCTCCAGAGCCAGCGGCGACATGGCCATGTGCTGCCAGCTTTCCACATAATCGCCATTGACCTGCACGTGACCAATCGGCGCACAGAAATGGGTTTCGATCGCCCCGTCGTGCCCGACGGCACGCACCGTCAGCTGGGTGATTTCGTAATCAAAATCGATAAAGCCTTCGACAATGACCCGCCCGGCGCCAACGCGTCCGGCCGTTTGCGCGTAGTTCCAGGCTTGCTCTAGCTCTGCCGCCGCACGCACCAGCGACTGCCCCTTGCCCGAGGAGGACATCACCGGCTTGATCACGCAGGGAAAACCGATGACCTCGATCGCTTGCTGCAATTCAGCCAGCGAATCAGCGAAACGGTAGGGCGAAGTCGGCAAACCCAACTCCTCGGCGGCCAGACGGCGTATGCCTTCGCGATTCATGGTCAGTTGCGCGGCACGCGCCGTGGGGATGACCTCGGTGAGGCCTTCACGTTCGATATCGCACAGCGTTGCCGTGGCAATGGCCTCTATTTCTGGCACCACAAAATGCGGCCGCTCTTGCTCAATGACACGGCGCAGTGCTGCGCCATCGGTCATCGCGATTACGTGGCTGCGGTGTGCTACCTGCATGCCTGGAGCATCGGCATAGCGATCAACGCCGATCACTTCGCAACCCAGGCGTTGCAAGGCAATGATCACCTCCTTGCCGAGTTCGCCGCAGCCAAGTAGCATGACGCGGGTAGCAGACGGTGACAGCGGTGTGCCTAATCTCATAAACGGCCTTTGAAGGTAGCGGTTAAAACATGTCGAACATGCCGACCAAGTCTAGTGCAGGAATTCTAGCGAAGCCCTCCGTGCATAAGCGAACGACGCGCTGGCTGGCCACCGTGGCGCTGCTGATGCTTGGCCAACTGACACCTGCTGCGGCGCAGAACAATCCTACCAGCAATGCTACGACCAACACCCTACCCAAAACCGTCGTCATCGGTGCCGAAGACGATTGGTACCCCTACGCGGGCAAAGTGGCTGGGGAAGCGCGTGGCCTGGGTGTCGATATCGTCCGCGAATCCTTTGCCGCCGAGGGCATCAGTGTGAACTTCGCCGTCGTGCCCTACCCGCGCTGCATGCAGCTGACCAAAGCCGGCAGCTACTTGGCCTGCTTCAATACCTCACGCACCAGCGCAACCGAAAATGATTTTCACTGGCCGAACAAGCCCATGTTCAGCCCCATCTGTGCCATCTACGCCCGCAAAGGTAGCAACCAAAGCAAGCTTGGTGTGCGTGATCTGGAAGGCAAGCGCGTATCGGTAACCCGTTCGTATGAATACGGGAGCGAATTCGACAGCAACACCAAAGTTCAGCGCGTGGTGGCCGACCGTGATCTCTCCGGCTTTCAAATGCTCGCCGCCGGACGCTCCGACTATATGTTGGCGTTTGATAAAGTGGCCAACCATTTGCTGCGCGAAAATGCCGGCAAGCTCGCCAACAAATTTGAGCCAGTGGGTATCGTGACCCAAACTGACATTTATCTGGCGTTCTCAAAAACCTACCCGGACAACCTGCCACTCATGGAAGCGTTCAATCGCGGCTTTGCCAGCATCGTCAAAAACGGCACTTACGCAAAAATCGAAAAGCGCTGGCAATGACGATGACCCGCCCCACAGCAAGCTCAGTATCCCTGACACCAGCCAAACCTTTTCACACACCGACGACACTGAGTCTACGGCACGCGCTGGGTGATTTCGCCACCGGCGTTACCATCATCACCGCGCGGGCCACGGAAGGCGAATTCGCCGGCCAGCTCACCGGCATGACCGTGAACTCCTTCACCTCCGTCTCGCTCGACCCACCCCTGGTGCTGTGGAACCTCTCGCTCGGCTCACCGTCAGTGCCGATTTTTCAGCAGAGCACGCACTACGCGGTGAATATTCTGGCCGCCGATCAGGCCGAGCTCTCGCAGCGCTTTGCCCGCCGCAGTGAAGACAAATTTTCTAACCTTGACTACACGCCGGCAGCGGGCGGGGCCGCACTCCTGCCCGGCTGCGTCGCCTGGTTTGAATGCCGCGTGGTGGCTCGTTACCCCGGAGGGGATCACGTGATCCTGCTCGGTGAAGTCGAACGCTTCAAACGCGCCGCAGCGCATCCGGCACCCTTGCTGTTTCACCACGGCAAGTACCACGCCATCGGTGATGCCATCACACCCTAGCCGCCACAGCCGCCTTAGGCCAGTGCACGACATTGGCCCAATCAGTGGCCTGATACTGGCCGGGGGCGCCGGCCAGCGCATGGGCGGGGTAGACAAAGGACTGCAAGCCTTCGAGGGCAAGCCGCTGGTTGCCAGCGTGATTGCACGCATCGCCCCGCAAGTCGATGAGCTGTTGATCAGCGCCAATCGCCACCACGCCGACTATGAGCGATTTGGCTATCCGGTATTTTCCGATACCGAGCCCGGTATCAGCCCTGATTTTGGTCAGAATCTTGATCCATATCTAGGTCCATTGGCTGGCCTGCTCAAGGGCCTGAAACAGGCGCGCCACGACTGGCTGCTCTGCGTGCCCTGCGACACCCCGCGCTTACCGCTCACGCTGCGCGCGCAGCTGTTGGCCGGCCTGTACACCACTGCCACGCCCACAGCCCCGGTGCTGGTCGCCCGCTGCGGCGGCCACGCGCAACCAACCGTTTGTCTGGTGCGACGCGAACTACACGCGCATTTGGCGGCATTTCTCGCGCGTGGCGAACGAAAATTTGGCCTCTGGCAGCGCCAAGTCGGAGCGACCTATATAGACTTCGCTGATGAACAGGCCTTCGCCAATGCCAATAGCCCGAGCGAGCTTGCCGCACTCGCGTCAATAAACCCACCGTAAATCGACATCGCCTGAACCCTCACAGCATGCACCAGCAACTCAGCCACCCTGCCGTCGCTACGCTCCTGGATGAACTGGGCGCGATGACCAGCATCCGCGACACCCATGTGCTGGAGCAGAATCTGCTGCGCTTGCTGGCGCCGCTGCTGGAAGCGGACGAGCTGTGGTTGTATCGCGAAAATGCCGCGCATGAGATTTATCGGGTACTGCATTACTCGCCGCCACTTGCCGGCGGCAAAGTGGCAAAAGATACGGCAAATAATGAGGCGAAAAATGGGACTGGCAAACTGGGTCAGCTCGGTCACATGGGCGAGGTGTTGCACGACCACGTCACTCCGCCGGCTGTCCTCAAACTGATCGACAATGTGCGTCTGCTCGGCGGCTTACAACGCAGCCCGGCAAGCGACCAAGCTGACGCCAACGGCCCGATGCTGCTGGCCAAGGCCTTACACGACGGTGACCAACTGCGCGGCTATTTGGTGTTCCACCAAACCCGCGCACTCACTGTCGCGCAAGACACACTGCTGCACGGCATTCTTGAAATCTTTTCCAATTACTACGCGCTGCTCGATACCAGCCAGCGCGACCGGCTGACCGGCCTGCACAACCGCTATTCGCTGGAGATCAACCTCGACCGCTTGTGGAGCGTCCTCGCCGCGCGCCTGATCGAAGAAGAGCAGGTCGACAACCGCCGTGTCACCGATCTGCATAATTACTGGATAGGCGTACTCGATATCGATCACTTCAAGCGCATCAACGATACTTGGGGCCACATCATCGGTGACGAAGTGCTGCTTTTGGTAGCGCGGCTGTTGCTGCAATCGTTCCGCCACTCCGACCTGATTTATCGCTACGGCGGCGAAGAGTTTGTCACCATCATCGCGGCCAATGATCTGGCCGGTGCCACCTGTGTGTTCGAGCGGGCGCGGCGTACCATTGAGGCGCACGTGTTTCCGCAAGTCGGCCATATCACCATCAGTGGCGGCTTTAGCGGCGCTGACCCGACTGTACTACCGCAAATGGTCATCAATCGTGCTGACCGCTCGCTGTATCAGGCCAAGAGTGACGGACGCAACCGCATTTATCACTACGACACGCTGATTGAACAAGGCGTGCTCAAAGCCTTGAGCGACGGCAGCGTCGATCTCTTTTAGCGCCAGAAACTGCGAATACCCGCTATACCATGAGCGCCGGCACGCCAGGCCTCGTCGAGATCATCCTGCATCAAACCGCCCAAAGCAAAAGTCAGTAGCGGTGGCACGGCGCCATCGTGCTGACATTGCTCGGCGAACTCATGCCAGCCCATGCCCGGCATTCCCGGATGCGTGGCCGTCGGCTTGACCGGCCCGAGTACGGCAAAATCACAGCCCAACTGCGCCGCTTGGGCCAACTCGGCACCACTATGGCAGGACGCAGCGACCAGCGGTAGCGCCGGGCGCGCTGACAACGCCTGCCATTGCGCCACCGGCAGATGCACGCCATCGGCGTTCAGCGCCTGCGCCAGCGCCACATCCGCATGCACCAGCGCACGTGCTCCGGCGGCATGACACATGGCCAGCGCTTGCCGATAAAAATCGACGCGTACCGCCTCAGGCAAATCCGGCTCGCGCAACTGCACTAAGCGTAAACCCTGCGGCAAGCCCTGCGCCAAGGACCTCTCCAGCGCCGCCAACTGTTCGCTGACACCAATGCGCGCGGCTTGGGTAATGGCATAGTGTGCCGGCATGGCCAGCGCGGCAAAGAGCGGGCCATTGGCTGGCAGCATGGGCGCGACGCGCTCTTCACCGGGCTTTTGCCAGCTCAGCGCCGCATGCACGTGATCACGCACTTCACCCGACCACTCGCGTACACGGAAAAAATGCAGGCGCACATGCGCGTGTTCGTATACGTGGGTGCGACTGAGCCACGGGTCAGCACGATGCACGGTAATACCGAGCTCTTCCTGCAACTCACGAATGATCGCGTCGCGGGCCGTCTCACCCGCCTCGACCTTGCCGCCGGGGAACTCCCAGTAACCGGGGTAAAACGTACCCGCCGCGCGCTGGCCGAGCAGGTAGCTGCCGTCCGGCCGTTCAATCACCGCCGCCGCGACGTCTAGCAGCTTCACGGCACTATGCGCCGGACTACATCGGCGGACAGGTAGGTGCGATATATGCGCTCCAGCGTGCCATCGTCACGCATCGCCTCGATCCCCTTGCGCAAACGCTCGGCCACGGCATCGGGCACACGCTTGCGTGAGAGCACCAAACCATGGGGCACGCGGTCATCGGGCGCTAGGTCAAGAAAGCTGACTTTGCCCTCAAGCTGATTGCGTTTCAGCAAGGGGCCCCAGGCCACCGGCAGGGACAAAAACGCATCGGCCCGCCCCTGCGCAAACGCGCGGGCAACGGCTTCGGCATCCACATATTCATCCACACGCCCTTGGACACGCAGGCTGTCGATCCAGGACTCAAAGGCTTTGCCATGTTTGAACGACTTAACGACGGCCAGACGCAATTTCGGATCGCCATAAAAGGTGCGCAGGGAATCAATGCGCGTAGCTAGCTCGTTGCTCATGAGCAAGTGATTGCGCGTCTGGAAATAGATGATGAAGCGGGCAAACTGTTCCCGCTCCGGCGTGGGGATGCCCGAGGTCGTCATATCCAGCGAGCCCTCGGCCAGGTGCAGCCAAATACGCACACGCGAATCCAGCGTGGTGCGCAGCTCGCAGCCCGTACGTTTAGCCAGCTCTTCGACCACGTCTTTATCGATACCGACAAAATTTTTCGCGTCGTCGCGGTAGTACAAGGAGCCCAATTCATAGAGCGCGACCTCATAGCTGCCGCAATCATGCTCGCCCGCCTGCGCCGCCCTGAAAGTGCCAGCGAGGCCCACGATCAGGAGGACCAGAAGCGCAAGGAGTAAACGCAGGGTCTGATAGAGGCGCTGAGCGAAATTTTTCATATGGACTTCTTTACCCGCTTTGTAGCGTTTTGCTTTCCGGCCTTGGTGCCAGATTTGACTTCACGCCCGGCGTAGTCACGAGCGAACTGCCAGGCCACCCGTCCGGAGCGCGAACCGCGCCCAAGCGCCCAACGCAGGGCGTCGCCACGCGCGTCAGCGATCTGTGCCGGCGTGGCACCAAATTCGGCCAGCCAATGCTGACAAATCGTCAGATAGCTATCCTGATCAACCGGATAAAACGACAGCCACAAACCGAAGCGCTCCGACAGGGAGATTTTTTCTTCCGTGGTATCACCGGGGCGCAGTTCACCGCGCTCGTCATGCTGGGCTTCCAGATTCTCGGCCATGCTTTCCGGCATCAGATGCCGGCGATTCGAGGTGGCATAAACCAGCACGTTCTGCGGCACACCGCTGACCGAACCATCAAGCACGCTTTTCAAAGCCTTGTAACCAGCCTCACCCGCTTCAAATGAGAGATCATCGCAAAAGAGAATGAACTTCTCCGGGCGATGGGCGATTTGCGCGACGATGTCCGGCAGATGCGTCAGGTCGTCTTTATCCACCTCAATCAGGCGCAGACCATCGCCGGAAAACTCCTCTAGCACCGCCTTGACCAGCGAGCTTTTGCCCGTACCGCGTGCGCCCGTGAGCAGCACATTATTGGCGGGGCGACCGGCAACAAACTGGCGGGTATTTTGTGCAATGCGCTGCTTTTGTTCGTCCACATCTTTCAAATCGGACAAACGGATGCGATGCGGGGCGTGGATGGCTTCGAGCCAACCGTGGGCCATCAGTCCACCCCGGCTGCGCCAGCGAAACGCCGGAGCCGACCAGTCCAGCTCCTCGGCCAGCGGCGGTAGCCAGCGCTCAACGCGTTGCAGCAAGCGGCCAACGCGTTCGGCCAAGCTGGCGGCAGTGGAAAGATCAGAAAATTTCATCATGGACTTCGCATTTGGCCTGCCATATTCTGTGCGCACTTTATCAGTCAGCGTCCACCCCATGAGCTTTCTGCGCCACCGTTTTAGCGGCTTTATTCCGCGCCTTAGTAGCGTTTCCGCCGTTTTCGCCAGTCTATTGCTCGCCGCCTGTGCCGGCGGCCCTCGGCTTCCCAGCGTGCTCTCGGCGGGTGGCTGTCCGGCCACAGAGGCCAGCTCCGGTGCAAGCTCAGTGGCAAACTGCCCAGCCTGTCCGGTATGTCCCGGCGCAGAAGTCAGCAAACCCGCGGCAAAGCCTATGCAAGAAGCCCAATGGGCTGAGCTCGATGGCTGGGCGGATGATGATGTGGTCGCGGCCTTTCAGGTGTTCAGCAGCAGTTGCCCAAGCTTGCAGCGTAGCGACAAGCGCAAAGCCTTGTGGAACGAGGTATGCGCCAGCATCGCCTCCGGTGCGATGACAGACAAATCAGCCAGCAGCCTGCGCGCCTGGTTTGAGGCACAGTTCCGTCCCTGGGCGCTGACCAATCCCGACGGCACACAAACCGGCCTCGTCACCGGCTATTACGAGCCGATCATTCGCGGACGCCGTACCACAGCGGCTGACTTTCGCGTCCCCGTGTTTGGCCCGCCCGACGACATGATCGTGGTCGAACTCGCCGACCTCTACCCGGAACTGAAGCACCTGCGTTTGCGTGGTCGTCTGGAAGGACGCAAGCTGGTGCCGTATTACTCGCGCAGCGAATGGGCAGAGCAGGAAGACGAACGCAGCAAAAAGGCACTGCTGTGGACGGACGACCCGATCGACTATTTCTTTCTGCAAATTCAGGGCTCTGGGCAAGTGGTCTTTGACGATGGCAAGCGCGTGCGCATCAACTACGCCGACCAAAATGGCCACCCCTACAAATCCATTGGCCGCTGGTTGATCGACAAGGGTGAGCTGGCCGTACATCAGGCGTCAATGCAGGGTATCAAAGCCTGGGCCAAGGCTAACCCGCAGCGCGTAGCCGAGCTGCTGAACAACAACCCGAGTCTGGTGTTTTTCCGTGAAATGCCGGCCACCGGCATCGGTCCACCGGGTGCGCTAGGCATTCCGCTCACGCCAGAACGCAGCATCGCCGTCGACCCGCGCACGCTGCCGTTAGGGGCGCCGGTCTTTCTCGCTACCACGCAACCCAATAGCAGCGAGCCACTCAAGCGACTGATGTTTGCGCAAGATACCGGCGGTGCGATACGTGGTGTGGTGCGTGCCGACTTTTACTGGGGTAGCGGCAATGAGGCCGGTGCCAAAGCCGGCAAGATGCGCCAACAGGGACGTGCCTGGGTGTTGCTGCCACGCAGTAAAACACCTGAGGATGTTGAGCGCTGAGCGCCAGGTAACTGAGCGCCACGGCTTGCGTGCGACTCACCGTAGAGGGCATCAGCACCCGTGAATGCGCCTTTGTTTGGTGCGCATTTTGTCTATCACGCACCAATAGCGTGCAAACCTTCATCAGAGCCTATCTCAAGTCATTGATTTATTGATGCACCAATTCAGGAACGGCACTTGCTGTGCGCTCCGCTTCTGTGCATTTTCTAAATCAAGGCACCACTATGGATAATTTCAAAACTTCCGCCGACGTGTTGTTCATCCTGCTCGGCGCCATCATGATTCTTGCCATGCACGCCGGTTTTGCCTTTCTTGAGCTAGGCACGGTGCGCCGGAAGAATCAGGTCAACGCACTGGTGAAGATCCTGAGTGACTTTTCG
>CAZFSH010000081.1:0-10152 GCA_964521935.1 uncultured Propionivibrio sp. | reverse complement strand
ATTTGCTGCACTTCAAGAACGATGCGGTCGGCGCGTCTGACTGGTTGCGCAAGGCGGCTGCCCGCATGCCTGAGGGTGACGAACGTTTGCAGATGCAAAATCTGGCGGCAATATGGCTGGATCGTGCCAATGATCTTGATCTCGCGATAGGTGTCGTAGAGGCAATGGCTGATCAGTCACAACGCAAGGATTTCGGAAATTATTTGAAGCAACGCGTTGATCGTCTGCGGGTGTTGAAGGAAGTGCGGCGCGCGGCAGAAACTTATCGTCAGCGATATGGCGAGCCAGTCCGTGAATTGTCTGATCTGGTTAAAGCCAGACTTTTACCCTCAGTGCCGGTCGACCCCTTTGGCTTTGGCTTTCGCATCACAAAGCGAGGGGAAGTCGTTCTACTAAATTCCAAATTGAGGCGAGGTCCCGATCAATGAGTTCGCAACCAAACTTGGCGATTGCTGTGCGAGATCTGCGTAAAACCTATCCACGCTCAATGTCCTCTAAAGCGTATGAAGCCTTAAAAGGCATATCACTTGAGGTGGCCGAAGGGGAAGTGTTTGGTCTGATCGGGCCGAACGGTGCCGGCAAAAGCACGCTGATAAAAATCCTGACCGGCGCCATGGGCGCAAGCGCAGGTTCGGCATTGCTCTTTGGCTGTGATGTGAGTGAGCCGCAATCGCGTAAAGGAATGAGTTACGTGCCGGAAAACCCAAGTTTGCCGGAATATTTAACCCCACTAGAAATTCTTGGCATGGGGCTTTCGATGCATCAGTTAAAGCTTGCCGATGAAAAAAAACACTGCTTGCATTGGCTGGATAGATTTGGTTTGGCTGAAGTTGCTCATAAAACGGTGCGTGGCTTTTCCAAGGGCATGGCACAACGAACTGCACTAGCTCACGCAATGGCAATGCAGCCCAAATTACTTATTCTCGATGAGCCTTTGTCGGGTTTGGACCCGATTGGTCGCAAAGATGTGGTGGATATTCTCTCTGAGTATCAAGGGGGTGGTGGTTGCATTTTCTTGACGTCACATGTGTTGCATGATGTGGAACGACTGGCCGACCGTTTCGGTCTGATTCATAAAGGTGAAATGCGTGCCATCCGCTCGCCGCATGAATTGGCCGGCGGAAAAGAAATGGTTCTCGTCAGAACTTTGGGCAAGACACCTGTTGTGGGCATGACTCCTGACTCTGCAGATCGTTGGCACGGTGATCTGGAACGTGAAAATCTTTGGGCAATGCTGGAGGCATTACGTTCTGCGGGGCACACTCTCATTGAAATTAAACCAACCTTGAGTTTGGAGTCGGCATTTCTTGCTGTTGTGCGTGGTGATGAAAGCCTCGATAAGCATGGCAGTTGATTGGTAGGTATGCAACAACCAACTCAGGCAAGCAGACTGCTGGCACAGCGCTATTCGTTGTTCGCCGCGTTGATCAGTGCAGCCTCGTTGTTGATGTTTGCGCCCAGCCTCAATTTCAGCTTTATTGCCGATGATGCAATTTATTTGGGGCTGAATAACCGGCAACTGACCGACTTGCCGGTATCAGGCTTGTGGCGATTATTGATGGAACGCATGAACCCGTGGGAGTTTCTGCCACTACGGGATTTCTCTTATTGGCTGGATATTGCGCTGTGGGGTGATTATGCCGAGAGTTTTCATCGGGGTAATTTGCTGTGGTGGGCCATCTGCTTAGCGGCAGTGGCATGGGTGTTTCACCACTATGTGCAAATCGACAGCAACAACGCAAGCGTAACCCAAGCTGGCAAGCCGCCGATGTTCGCCGTGTTGGCGGGGCTGACGTTGTTTGCGTTTCACCAAGCCCACGTTGAGCCTGTTGCGTGGATTGCGGGCCGAAAAGACCTGCTTTCAACGCTGTTTCTCGTGCTGGCTTGGGGCCATTTGCAGTTGGTTACAACACCCAAGAGCAGTGCATCACCGTGGTGGGTAGTTATTTGGCTGGCGTTTGCCTATCTATCTAAAAGTACTGCCATAGGCGGTGGCTTGGTAATTGTGCTGTTCGCAGTGATTAATCGTCAGCGGTCGTTAGCTATTGCTATAACGATACTCACAATGTTTGCGCTTGCCATTCACGCCAATGTTGGCAGAGAAACAGGCATTGCTATCAGCAACATGCCGGGCTACTTTGACATGCTCGAACGAGCTTCCCGCATTCTCAGCACGCTCATGGCGATCACCTTTAGCTTGATGGAACCACGCCTGATTTATGACGTATATGCGTTACCAAACTGGCACTGGATTAGTAGCATGGCTACCCTTACCGTCACTGCACTGGCGCTTAGGCGCATTGTGCGCCGACAAGCGACCCTGCTGGAATGGGGGATAGTCTGGATGGTGATCCCATTGGTCGTCTATTTGCAGTTCATGCCTTACACCACGTGGTCAATGGCTAGCGATCGTTTTACCCTGATCGCAACATTTGGGCTGGCATTGCTTGTCGTTGGACTTGGTCAATACGCAGGAATGCTTGGTGGAGTGCTTTTCGTCGCGGTGCTTGGACTAAATACCCTTAGCGCTACGTCACGACTACCGTTTTGGGATTCCGAGCGCGAGTTGTTTATAGAAGAGTTTCGTATCAACCCGACACACCCGGTGGCTGTCTATCACTGGGCAATGAATCAGGTGAATTCAGTCGACGAAATGGTCGTGCTGAGCCGAGTAAACGCGATTACTGATGCAGGGATACGCGCGCTCGTTGCTGATCTAGTACGGTTCAGCTACCAATCGAAAAAACTACGGTCGCAACAAAGTGAACAACGCGTAGTGATTTGCCGCGAAACGCTGAGGCTACTACAGAAAATTTCAATGAAAGAGGCTTCGGCTCACTACCTAAGGGATTTGACGACCAATAGCCTTTATCGAAACGCTAAGCGCATGGTCGATCCGGGTCAGCGAGCTTCACGGAGTTGTCGTGGTGGATGAACGGACTGGGTGTCGATAAAGTCGCCATACACTTTCTTCGTTTCCGGTTACTGCGACGAGATCCAGTTTCTTGGAAAACGTCTCATGATGTTGAGTCGTTCCGCTGATCAATACGGCATCGAAGTAGTCGCCATCCGATTTCGTCACCCGACCCGGTTGCCAGAGCAGGCGCCGATTCCACGGTTTTTCGCGGATGCCACGATAGTGCATGATGCTGGAATAGTGCTCGGCAAAGCTGAAATTAATGGAGCATTGTTTAAACACTTGGGCATACGCAAAAAGTTGTAGTGTAGGAACGCCTTTGAGCTCGTAAGAGCTACGCCAAAAATCCAGCCCGAGTACCTGTTCGCCCGACTTTAGCGCCAGCAAGGCTTCGTCGAATCCTTTCAGATCCTCTTGTTCGTAAAGGAGCCATGCGCGTGAGGTTACAGCCGTTATCGCTATGAACATCAGCGCAGCGAACATTCTTGTTGTCTTTTCTGTCAAATGGGGGATGTTGAGCGGTGGGCTGGCCAGTAAGGCTAGCCACCAGGCATATGGAAGCCACCGCGAGTTGAAGGACATTGTGTTCAAGTAGAAGTCTGGTAGCAGCACGTAACAACCCGCTAGCAATCCGGCGGCGGAGGCTAATGCCGGTGAGTAGCCTAGATAGCGTAAGTGTCGATTCGTTACTCCCGCTGCAATCAGGTACAACATAACAATCAACAGCCACGTGGATTCGATAGAGTTGGCCAATCCACCAAGCGTCGCGTCGGTGATCCGGTACCAATCGAGGCGATCTGGAATAGGAATGAGCCATTCCGCACCTATGTTCGCGCCACTATCGCCGCGCAATTTATGTAGTTGCGGAAACCAGGCGATGGCCATGAGGGATGGCAATCCAAAGGTGGTTGTTAGTGTCGAAAACGCATTTTTTAGCGATGTGCGATGCCGCAGAAATACCCAAATTCCGGCAATTAAAAACCAGAGTGCATGACTGAAGTACAACAGCAGTCCTGCGGTCGCTAGCCCAATGCGTTTGGGCGGCTTTGCGGGGTGATCAAATTGTTGGACCAGCCATAAAAATACTGGCCAGCCGATCAGGAAGTTGAGTAACCCAAGATAGAGGTTGTGATTGAATGCAATTGGCAGCGCTAGTAAGCAAGCCGTCACCGTGCTGCTCTTGCGGAAAGATAGATAAAAACTGATGAAAATCGGTACAGCAATCAGCGCCGCAATCATTAACTTTCCCGCCGTTAATGGATCAGTGACACGGAAGAGCATATAAAGCGGGAGATAAATCAAATTATTGGGGAAATACCAGGGCGCAACGACGTATTGGTTCGCAACACCCTTCAGGTGCTCATCAAGTAATGCCACCTGTGCGAGATGTTGCGGTAAAT
This sequence comes from uncultured Propionivibrio sp., assembly GCA_964521935.1. Taxonomy (GTDB): domain Bacteria; phylum Pseudomonadota; class Gammaproteobacteria; order Burkholderiales; family Rhodocyclaceae; genus JADJEF01. Next base: position 5,835 of record CAZFSH010000081.1, on the reverse strand, counting down.
CAGTCAATGGCAAATAGCGAATGACAAATAGCGGGCTGCAGGCCACTGCGACAGCTAAGATCGGAATTAAAGAGTCGTGAAGACTTTTTCTGACCGCTGGCCACCAAGATAGGAAACGTGTTGTCATGAAAATGCGAGTCTCTTCTGCATATACGTGGTTGATGCCACTCATGATAAGTGGGTTGTTGCTGGGCAACGTAGTGAGCTATTCGCTGACGCCGTTCAATGGCTTGGGCTTGCCGGGGCTGTGCGTACTCGTGGCAATTTTTATTCTGGCGAAAGATAACGGTGACATGACCATTTCTCCGCTTGTTGGAGTTAGTTATGCCACGTTTGTCGGGTGGGTTATTTTCGTTGATCTGTTCGTGGCAAAAGCCTATGAAGCATTTGTGCGCGATTTGCTATGGCTCGTTGTGCCGATATTGGTCATTTCATTTCGAAATTTTTATTTAAATCGAAATGAAATCATGCTGGGTGTGCGATTGGTGTCGTTGCTATTAATTGGCTACGTGTTTTTGGAAATAAGCCTCTGGTATTCCCAAGCGATTGATGAACATTTTGTTCCTTTATGGGGATATTCACGCCATTTGGGCATGTCGGCAGGATGGATAGCATTGATCCTGTCGTGGCCATATGACAACCGGCAATGGTCCTCTGCGTGGTTGTCGGAAACTTGGCGCGTTGCTCGGGCAATGGCGGTTGCTTTGGTTGTGTGGTCGGGAACACGGTCAGCAATGCTGGGATTAGCCCTCGCCTTGTTGACAGTCGTGATCGCCAATCGAAAAAAGGTGATGGAGTGGATTGCTTGGCGAGATATTTTGTACGGTTTAGGGTGGTATGTATGTTTGCCCCCTGGCCCCGACTCCGGTTTGTTGATCGGCCGTATACGGCAATCGATGGAACTTGCCAGCCCGGATACATTGGCCTCCGGGCGACTAACGGTTTGGTTGAATACCATGCGTGGTTTGCGTGACAACGACGCGTTACTCACTGGCTTAGGCGGTAACGGATTTCTTCGGTTGCAGCAAGATTTTGGCTATTTCGTACTGAATGGCTCACACATTCAGCCACATAACTTCGCGATCCAATTACTCAGTGATTGGGGAATCGTTGGCGCACTATTATTTTTGACAGTATTCCTACTAATTTTTAGACGCCATTTTCAGTTCCCCGCACTGCCACAGCAGCCGGCAATTTGGGTGGTGTTTTTCTATGTTGCTTGCATTGCCGGTCTGGATGCCGGTTTGTACCACGTCGAGTTTGTCAGTTATGCGCTATTTGCTATCGTATTACTGGTTCCCGCTCGAGTTGACGTGCTTGCGGGGTGGAAAATAGGCCGCACCAGCGCCAATGTCGTGGCTTTATCGGTCTTGATTGCGGCGCTCCCCTTGTGGGGGCATCGAATTCACTGGCCGCATTACTTTCCAACGTGACAGCTGCTGCAACTCTGCTATCGGTTGGACACTTGATTTGCTGCGCTCACCCCTGATCTAACGGCGCCCTCAATGGTTCCCGGATAGTCGCTTTGTACATAATCTCCTGCGAGCAAGAGAGTTGAATCCAACAAGCAGTCTGTAGCTGGTCGTGGCAAGCCTGGGGTGCAAGAGAATGTGGCGCGCTTTTCGATTACGCTGACTGCTCTGTTAGACATCACAGCTTGAGGTTTTACTAAGTCTGCCACTTCGCGGATGACATGGCTTTCCATAGCCTTGCGGTCAATGTCAAGGTGACGCCCTCGCGCGCTGATGACTGCCGCCATTAGTCCATGTTGGCCGCAAAAGTGCCCGCGATCGAATACCCACTGACTCATTCCGTTGGCAATGCCGGACATGGGTTGTTGCAGTCGCGCAGTCTCTTCTAGTTGTACAAATGTCGTAACTATGGGTTCGTAGCGGAAGTTTTTCAGTGCCGTTAATTGCGTTGCAATTGTGTCGTCCAATAGATCAGCGGCGTGATACGGCGCGACAGCAAGAATGACAGTATTGAAGTCACCAGCACCTTCGATATATGCTGAATCAGTCTGGCGACGAATTTTTTCGATCCGGCGATTGCAGTGAACTTTTCCGCCACGGGCAATGACATATTGCGCGGCCGAATCTGGGAAGAGGGATGATAAATCCAATCGCGGCACCAGCATATCGCTTGCCGCTCTCGGTCCACCCAAGCTATCCCGTAATACATTCGCCATGACTTGCGCCGATGCTCTGTCGGCCGGAGTGTTCAGCGCAGAAATGCACAGTGAATCCCATAAAAAAATACGCTGCCTCGTCGGCACCTTGTTGTTATCCAGCCACTGCGTGACAGTGATGTCCGGTTCAATACGATAGTTATCGCGTTTCAGTTTTAGCATCAGCCGAATGGCGGCGAATTTTTCATGCCAGTCCAAGCCTTGTGCAGTGAGCAAGGCCAATGCGGTGTGAAACGGCGCTGGTAGATGGGGGGCAACCATCTTGAATTCGCCGGGGTAGTGCAGGGTCAGCGGAATGCGCATTAAGGCTTTATCCGGATCAACGCCCACTTTTCGCATCAGGCGCAATGTTTCCGTATAGGCGCCGACGAGAATATGCTGGCCGTTGTCGATGGTCAGGCCGTTCCATTCCAGAGAGCGGGCTCGGCCACCTAAGGTACGCGAGGCTTCGAAAACTTCGACGTGAAAGCCGCGATCAACCAGTTCGACGGCAGCGGCCATACCGGCCCAGCCGGCACCGATGATGGCGACGCGTTTTTTCACGCTCATGAAAAGTCAGTCGCTGTAGGACGGCGCAATTATGGCGCTACCCATGTTTTCAGCGCCAGCCATACTTTGCGCAATGGGGTGAGGGTGTAGCGTCGATCAAGTACCTTGCTTCCATCGGCGCTAATTTCGCGCAGCAGCGTTCGATAGATGGCGGCCATGATCAAGCCGGCACGTTGGGCTTTACGGTCTGCAGCGGGAAGCTGTGCCAAGGCTTGGTCGTACATTTGCTGAGCGCGGTTGATCTGAAATGCCATGAGCTGGGTGAAGTTGTTGTTGTAGCGCGCTTGCAGCAGGTCTGCTTCGCTGACGCCAAAACTCTGCAGTTCATCTTGCGGCAGGTAGATGCGGCCACGTCGGGCGTCTTCGCCGACATCGCGAATGATGTTGGTCAGCTGAAAAGCCAGCCCCAGATCATGGGCGTATTTCAGTGTCCGCCGGTCGCTATAACCAAAAATTTCTGCAGCGAGCAAACCCACGACGCTGGCCACACGGTAGCAGTAGAGATTCAGCGCTTTGTAGTCGGCATAGCGTGATTGCTCCAAGTCCATTTCCATACCGTCAATGATTTCGTGTAACTGCTCTTGTGGTAAGGCGAAATGCTCGAGCGATTCGGCCAGTGCTTGTGTAACGGGGTGACCGGGTGTGCCGGCGTAGAGCGCGGCGATCTCGGTGCGCCACCAGATCAGCTTGCCGCGCGCCACATCCGGGTCGCGGCACTCGTCGACCACGTCATCGACCTCGCGGCAGAACGCATACAGTGCGGTAATCGCCTGCCGGCGTTGTGGTTCGAGAAAGCGAAAGCTGTAGTAGAAGCTGGAGCCGCTGGCCGCAGCGCGTTCTTGGCAGTAGTCGTTGGGCGTCATGGGTGGTGGCGATCAGTTCAGCGGCCGAACCAGCGTTCGCCAGCAAATACCCGGCCAGTCGCTCGCCGTGAGCACCGGGCGTTGGTCCAGTACATCGTAATTAAGGGCTTCAATTTTTTCGAGAATACGCAGGCCGCCGGCGATGATGGCGCGAATTTCCAGCCCCATGCGTCCGGGTAGACGCCAGCCAAGCGGAGCGCCGCTGAGCATGAGCGCGCGGGCGCGATCTATTTGGAATTTCATGAGTTGGCGGAAGTGGCTGGAAAAGTCAGCCGCTGTGGGACGGCGCAAAAGCTGGTCGTCGGTGAGGCCAAAGTACGCTAGGTCGCTTTGCGGCAGGTAGATGCGTCCGTTCGTGCCTTTGTTCAGATCAATGCCGACATCCTGCCAATGGTTGATCAGCTGTAATGCGCTACAGATGGCGTCGGAGTCACGCAGGTTTTCTGGGCTGGTTTCATGAAATAAGTGCAACATCAGGCGCCCGATAGGGTTGGCCGAGCGACGGCAGTAGTCCAGCAACTCGTCGTAGTTGGCATAGCGGTCTTGGCGTACGTCTTGCGCAAAAGCGTCGAGCAGGTCAAAAAACAGCTGGTAGGGAAGGGTAAATTGCTCAATAACGGGTGCCAGCCCCTGAAAAATCGGGTGCGCGCTTCGCTTCCCAGTGGAAATCGCGACTAATTCTTCACGAAATGCGGCCAATTGGGCTAAGCGCTCTGGTGGCGAGGCATCGCCTTCGTCAGCCATGTCGTCGGCCATGCGCGCAAACCAGTAGATTGCGGCAACCGGGCGGCGCAGCGCCTTGGGCAGCAAAAACGAGGCAACAGGGAAGTTTTCATAGTGATCGACCATCGGCCGGCAGTATAGGCGGCAGCAAAGGCGAAAGTAGGTACAATCCCGCCCTCGCATTCGGGTTTGAACGCCGCGTCGATACACTAAGATGATGTGCTTTGTTCCCGCTTGCCCAGGTGGCGAAATTGGTAGACGCACCAGATTTAGGTTCTGGCGTGGCAACACGTGAAGGTTCGAGTCCTTTCCTGGGCACCATGCAGCATCTCTTGATTACTCAAAATACATAGGCAGGATAGTAAATGACGGAAAACGCAACGGCGGTAGCAGAGGCTACGCCAGCCACCCAGGCCCCCATGAGCGCTCTGGAACGCAAGGTTGAAATGACCGTGACCATGGCAGACATCGACAAAGAGGTCGCCCAGCGCCTTCAGCAGATGTCGCGCACGGTCAAGATGCCGGGTTTCCGTCCCGGCAAGGTGCCGATGAAGCTGGTGACGCAGCAATATGGTCCGCAAGCCCGCTCCGAAGCGATTGGCGCTGCGGTTGAGCGCGCGTTTGGCGAGCAGGTGCGTGCCCAGAATTTACGCGTTGCGGGTTATCCGCGCATTGAGCCAGCACCGTCGGCTGGCAATGACCAACTGGCCTTCTCCGCTACCTTTGAAATTTATCCGACCATTGTTCCCGCTGATGTCTCGGGCGAGTCGGTCGAAAAGGCTGTGTTAACCGTGGGTGAGGCCGAAGTGGCGCAAACGCTTGACGTGCTGCGCAAGCAGCGCATGACCTTTGCCGAGGCCACTCGTCCGTCGCAGAAGGAAGATCGTCTGGTGATCGACTTTGTCGGTCGCAAGGATGGTGAAGAGTTTGCTGGTGGCAAAGCCTCTGACTACACCGTGGTTGTTGGCGGTGGCATGATGTTGCCGGATTTTGAAGCGCAGCTCGAAGGGGTCAATGCCGGTGACGTGAAGAAGTTTGATGTCGCTTTCCCTGCTGACTACCAGGCCAAAGACTTGGCTGGTCACACCGTTCAGTTTGAAATGACGGTAAAGAAAGTTGAAGCGCCCCAGTTGCCGGAAGTGGATGCCGAATTTGCCAAGGGTTTGGGCATTGCTGATGGCGATATGGACAAGATGAAGGCCGAGATCAAGGCCAATCTTGAGCGCGAAGTGAAGAAGCGTCTGCAGTCACGTATTAAAAATCAGGTCATGGAAGCACTGCTCAAGGTGAATCCGTTCGATGTGCCGCAAGCGCTGGTTGGTGCTGAGGCGCAGCAGATGGCTGAAAATGCCCGCCGTGAGATGGAGTCGCGCGGTATGGCGATGAAAAATATCCCGGTTGAGCCGTCGTGGTTCACCGAGCAGGCAACCCGTCGCGTCAAGCTGGGTTTATTGTTGGCTGAAGTGGTCAAGGCCAAAGATTTGTACGCGAAGCCGGATCAGGTGCGCGCTA
>CAZFSH010000080.1:3286-10199 GCA_964521935.1 uncultured Propionivibrio sp. | reverse complement strand
GTAGCAAGTGCTTCAGTTGCCGGCTCGCTGCGTGCAATACGCTCAATACTGTGACGTACGGCGGGCGAGAGCAGTAGCTCAGTGTGTGCAGCCGGCTGGGTGATACGCTGGTCGAAATGCAGGTAACCGGCCTCGTCCAGGCGCAGCAAGTCGGCGCCAATGAGATTGCGGATCACGTTGGCGAACAGCGCGCGCTCCGAAAATTCCGGTGAATTGAATTCGTAGAGTAAGGACAGGCGTTGTGCCAGTAAGTGGCCCGACTCTTCAAGCATTTCGCGGGTCAGCTTGCCACTGCCGTGGTGTTGCAGCAGCGCCAGCGTCAGGAACTGGCGCTCCAGGGTGGGGCGGATGATGTCGCCGATCTGGCGCAGCTCGGAATTGGCTTCATGAATCGGCAAGGGCGAACGCAGGATGCCCAGCTCCGAATCGACCACGATGAGACCGCGTTTGGCAAAGGCTTCTTCGATCTGATCAATCAGGGCATCGAGTTGATCCGGCTCCCATTGCAGAAATAGCTCGGCACGCAGCAGGCTGTAAATTCCAGAAATGGCTTCCTTGGCGCGGTCGCGTGAGAGCAGACGGTTGTGCGACACCAGGCAGGCGAGCAAGGCCGGCAGGGCGAGCAGGTGCAGGACGTTATTGCGGAAGTAGGCGAGCAAACTCGATTGTTCGGGCCCGGCAATGACCAGGTCGCCTAGAGGGTGTGACTGCCGGCGTACCAGTTCGAGACGAATTGCGTGGTCGATGGCCTCGCTGGTAGATTCTTGACTGGTCACCACCGAGTCACCGTAGGGCACGGTATTCAACATGTATTGCAGGTGCTCAATCTGCGTTTGCAACTGCCGTACATCGGCGGTGTGTTTCGGCGTGGACAGCAGCGAGAGCGCAATCAGGTTGATGGAGTTTACTGTTGCAGCGGCATTGATCCGGCGCGCCAGCTCGGTGGCGGTGGCATCTACGGCATTGCGCAGCCAGGGGGCTTTGGCATCCGGTGTCTCGGTCGCCCAGCTGGCGTGTTGGGCATCGAGAAAGCTGCTCAGCATGAGCGGCTGGCCAAAGTTGATATGTACTTTGCCAAAGTATTTGCGCAGCTCGCGCAGCGAGCCAAGCAGGCCGAACAGCGACTCGCCCTGCTTGGGTTTGCCACCAAGCTCATCGAGATAGGTGTTGCCTTCCATGAGCTTTTCGTAACCGATGTAGATGGGCACGAAAGCCAGGGGTCGTGAGCGGTTCTTGATGAAACTCTGGATGGTCATCGAGAGCATGCCGGCTTTGGGCGGCAGCATGCGGCCACTGCGGCTACGCCCGCCTTCGATGAAGTATTCAATCGGGAAGCCCTGGCTGATCATCAGGCTCAGGTATTCATTAAAGATGGTCGCGTACAGTTCGTTGCCCTTGATCTTGCGGCGGAGAAAGAAGGCCCCGCCACGACGCAGAATCGGTCCGAGGACGGGCAGGTTCAAGTTGGCGCCGGCGGCGATATGCGGAATGCTGACACCACGGCGATTGAGGATGAAGGAGATCAGCAGATAGTCGATGTGGCTGCGGTGGCAGGGGATGTACACCACACTGTGCGTGCGTGCGACGTCAGTCACCCGATCAAAATGATGCACCACCAAGCCGTCATAGATGCGCGTCCAGACCCAGTCGAGAACCAGCACCATGGCCTGAATGACCGAATAGGAATAGTCAGAGGCGATTTCCAGTGCGTAGCGTTTCGCTGTTTTCTCCGATTCGACAAATGGCACCGAGCGGCGAATGGCATCGGCGGCAATGGCGGCGCGAATCTCGGGCTTGGCCAGTAGCACGTGCATTTGTGTCTGGCGGTGCGAGAGGTTGGGGCCAATGGCGATTTCGCGCTGACGCCGGAAGTGAATGCGCAAGACGCGGGCAATCTTGTGCGCTGCCCGGCCCGCTTGCGTTTCGTTGCGCACGATTTCTTGCAGCGAGGCCGGCTCGGAAAAACGTACCACCGTGTCATAGCCGTTAACGATCGTCGCCATGAACTGGCTGAACGCGCCCATGGATTGCCAGGCTTCAGCAAAGAATGCCTTGATCACCGAGTCTTGCTTGTCTGGTGCGCGCCCCCAGAGGATGGTGACTGGTACCAGCTGGACGTTGAAATCGGGGTTACGCAGAGCCTCTTGTGCCAGCTGATTGAGCAGGCTGTGTTCCTGATCGCCGTCGCCGACCTCTTCATCGCTCAGTGTGGCCGGATCGGAGGAGAGAAAAAAGACCGATTTGCGCGTCCGGAAGCTGCCGGATTGCAGCGGGAGCATGACGCGTGGCAGCCCGAGATTGCGGCACTCCTGATCCAGCACCAACTGATTGGACAAATGCCGGTATTGCAGCACGTAGCACACCGGCACATCGGGCGCGAGACCGAGCTTGTCGGGTGACTCGGGGAAGACTTTCGGGTGCGTCCACAGGTAGAGCGTGCGTCGTAACAGACGCAAGGCCCAGCCTGGGAAGTTATAGGACATGATGGAACTCATAGGTTCAGTGTAGGTTGAGAGTTAAGACACGTCGACAAGTGACGCATTGGCTTTCGCGATTTCACGAGCGCCAGTGCGAATGGCAACGTCGGGCAGCTAATGCCCCGTGTGCAGGTGATAGATGCGGGCGAGCCACTGCGCCAGTTCGGCACGTTCTTCGCCAGCGGTTTGGTTCAGGGCCTGGGTAGGGCCGTGGAGCATCTTGTTGGCCAGGCCATGGGAGAACATTTCCAGCACTTTTTCCGGCGCCTCGCCTTTGGCCAGGGCTTTCATGGCATGTTCCAGTTCGTGCCGGCGCATGCGCTCACCGGCATCACGCAGGGCGCGGATGGTTGGCACCGATTCACGTGCATCAAGCCAGTGGATGAAGTTCCCCACGCGCTCATCAATAATCGCTTCGGCTTCAACGACAGCCGACTGCCGTGCCTCCAGACCGGACTCGACGATGGCGCCCAGATCATCCAGCGTGTATAGGAAGGCATCGTCCAGCTTGCCGACTTCGGCCTCGATATCGCGCGGCACAGCAAGATCAACCAGCACCATCGGCTTGTGCCGCCGCGCGCGCAGTGCCGTTTCCACCATACCCATACCGATGATCGGCAGTGGACTGGCCGTGCACGAGACGATGATGTCGAACTCGGCCAGCCGGCTGCCCACTTCGTCGAGACGCAGCACCGACGCCTGATATTTTGCAGCCAGTGCCTCGGCACGCGCCGCCGTGCGATTGGCGATGGCGACGTGTGCGGGCTTCTGGCCGCAGAAATGCGCCAGGCACAGTTCAATCATTTCACCGGCACCAATGAACAGCACTTTCTGGTTGGCGATAGAGTCAAAAATGCGTGCCGAGAGGTGTACCGAGGCGGCGGCCATAGACACGACATTGGCGCCGATGGCGGTGGTCGAGCGCACTTCCTTGGCCACGGCAAAGGTGCGTTGAAACAGTTTGCCCAGGGTTGTGCCCAGCGTCCCGGCTTCTTCGGCCAGGCGCGCGGCATTTTTCATCTGGCCAAGAATTTGTGGCTCGCCCAAGACCATGGAATCGAGGCCACTGGCAACGCGAAACATGTGGCGAATGGCCGCTTGCTGCGGGTATTGATACAGGTAGGGTTCGACCTTGCTATTGGGCAAGGCGTGGTACTGGGCCAGCCAGTCGGCCGCCGCTTGCGCATGCTCGGCCGCGAGGTAAAGTTCGGTACGGTTGCAGGTTGAGAGAATTGCCGCTTCCTGCGCCCGGTTGGAGCGCACAAGGTCCATCAGTGCATTGCCCAAGCTCGCCGGATCAAAGGCGAGTTTCTCTCGCACGGCCAGTGGCGCGGTGCGATGATTGAGTCCGAGGGCGTAGAGTTGCAAAGGCGGTTGCATGGGACGGCGGATTATAACGATCGGGGTTTTTGCCCCGCTCAGGCCACCCGCCGCAGCACATGGCTGCCAATGGAGTAGCCGGCGCCGAAAGAGCAAATCAAGCCTGAATCGCCGACGGCCAGATCGGCGCTGTGCTGATGGAAGGCAATCAGTGAACCCGCTGATGCGGTATTGGCGAATTGGTCAAGAATGATCGGCGCTTCGTCAGCGGTGGCATCACGGTCGAGCAAGCGCCGTGCAATGAATAAATTCATATTGATGTTGGCCTGATGCAGCCAGAAGCGACGTACATCAGCGACACTCAGCCCAACTTGCCGCAGCTGCGCGGTGATGTGCTCGGCCGCCATCGGGCAGACCTCTTTGAACACCTTGCGCCCATCTTGCTTGAAGAGCTTGTCGCGGGCATCGCGAGTTTCCGGGTTGAGCCGGTCGAGGAAGCCCGAGTTGTTGCGGATGTTGTTGGAGAAGACCGTGGCGGATTTCGAGCCGAGAATTTCCCAGGCAGACGTGGCAGTCTGCGCGGGTTCGGCTTCAATGACCACGGCCGTGGCAACGTCGCCAAAGATGAAATGACAGTCACGGTCTCGCCAGTCCAAGTGCGCGGAGGTGATTTCCGGGCCGAGTACCAGGGCGCATTTGGCGCTGCCGGCGCGCACGGCGTTGGCGGCCTGCTCGATGCCGAAGGTGGCGGAGGAACAGGCGACATTCATGTCGTAGCCATAACCGCCACAACCGAGCGCCGTTTGTACTTCGACCGCGATAGCGGGGTAGGGGCGCTGCAGGTTGGCGCAGGAAACAATGACCAGATCGACCTCTTCTGGCGTACGCCCGGCCGCGGCAAGTGCCTGTCGAGCAGCCGCCACAGCAATTTCGGCCATGATGGAGATCTGCTCGTTGGGCCGCTCGGGGATGATGGGGCACATCCGTTCCGGATCAAGAATGCCACTTTTTTCGACCACATAGCGCTGCTTGATCCCCGAGGCTTTCTCGATGAATTCAACGCTGGATGGTTGTAAGGCGACCATTTCCCCACGCTCGATGGCGGTGGCATTGAGCTCATTGGTACGGGCGACGTAGTCGTTGAACGAGGCAACGAGTTCGGCATTGGTGATGACGTGTTCAGGCGTCCAAAGACCGGTGCCGGTCAGGTAAACCTTGTTCATGGCGCGTCCTTGCGTGGGAAGGAGAGGGACGGCGCGCGATAGCAGCGCCGTAAGCAATTGGGGCGCAGTTTAACAGCGCCACCAAAAGTCAGTCGCTGTGGGACGGCGTTAGCGTATTGCCAGACCTTGCCGCGGACTGGCTAAGGCTTGGTTTTCGACGACTTAGTAGTCTTGGTGGTGCTCGATTTCCCTGCGTTTGCTGCTTTTGCCATAGCTTCGGCCACACTGTTGGCAAAATCGCCGCCAAAGTTGGTGGGCATTGCGCGCAGGGCGGCGATGGTGGCTTGCTGTACTTCCAGCCCCTGTATCGTGCTTTGCAGCATGGTCAGGTTTAGCTTGAGCCAGCCTTCGACTGCTTTCAGGTCGGCAATTCGTTTGGCCAACTCTTCCGTATCCATCGTTGGGGTGACGAAACCGGGTAAGGGCACCGGGTTGGCGCCCCAGAGCGACTGGAGGAACTCGAAGGGATTGGCTGGCTTGTCGCCCTCAGTCGTGCTCATGCGGCCATCGCCTGATGGCCAGCGATGCCTTCATACGCCGGCACTTGCAACAGGCCGAGCACCTGCCGGGCCAAGTCTGAGCAGGCTTGATCTAGGTGGCTGGGGAAGGTCGTGGTAATTTTCTTTTGCAGCAGTTGCTTGGTGAAGGACAGTGCCGGCACGGGAGCGAGGATACGATCCCGGTACGGCCCCAGCCATTCGTCTAGCACGCGTGTCGCGCTCTCGCGCTGCCAGGGAATGATCGGCCACTGCGAGGGTACCGCGTAGGCCTGCGGAAACATTTCCAGATCGCGCAGCAGGGTGCGCATGTCTTCATGCGAGTCGCGGAACGGCAGCAAGACGAGGTCGGACATGCCATACAGGCGGCGATCCATCTCGGTGCGGTTGCCGCCACCGTCAATGACGCCCATCCAAGCCTTGAGTGAACGGATTTTTTCGCTGACGCGGGCCAGTGCTTCGCGCGACCGGGCATCGGCAATCAGGTAATGCCGACCGGCGGGGTCAAGCGGTTCGCGGCAGGCGTCGGTGAGCACGCACACCGAGCGGTGACCCAGTAGCGTCATGCCATGCGAAAGCATGTGGGAGATCGTGGTTTTCCCGGTGCCGCCCTTGTTGCCGATGACGCTGATGATGTCTGCCATAGTGGTTTCCTGCCCGTTCCAGAAGAAGATAAGTGGAAGCGAATGGCCGGCAGTATGGCGGGGTGCTTGCCGATTCGATGAGCCAAAATGCGAGGCAATCGGGCGGCTAACTTGATTTACTTCTTCGGCCTCAACGCGTTTAAACCATTTTGACGACAATATCGTGCAAGGTATTGGCGCAATGGGCCATTCTTTCGGCAGCATTGGTCAGGTGGCGATAAATTTCCCGCTTCTTGAACATCGTGATGTATTGGTCACCCTCAAACAAGTGCGCCAGCGCCTTGCGGTAGAGTTTTTCGACCCGGCGTTCGCATTTGCGCGCGGCGTCAGCATGCACGGCGGCGCTTGCCGGATTGTTGCTCAATTCGCCAAAGCCTTTAGCCAGGCCGACGGTACCTTCGTGCAGGTGTTTCGCCATGTCGAGGGTGAAGGTATCGGGTGAGACGCCCAGCGCCGCCATTTCCCCTACGGCATCCTTGCAGTAATTAACGATCTCGTCGAGCGTGGTGATGGCCCGATAGACGTCTTCGCGGTCGATCGGTGTCGAGAAGGCCTCATTCAGGGTGTGAATATTGCGCACCTTGACCTTGTCGGCAGCGTGTTCGTCTTCGCGAATCTGCTCACCGATGGCGGGGTCGGCGTTTTCCATGAAGCGCACTAGTAGATTGACGGTGTGCTCGACCTGCTGGCTTTGTTCCGAGAGCAGGCGAAAAAAATCGGGGGCCTTGGGGAAGACGCGACTGAAAAATCGC
>CAZFSH010000080.1:0-3186 GCA_964521935.1 uncultured Propionivibrio sp. | reverse complement strand
GGGATTCGTCATGGGGTTTGTTGAGCGATTAAGCGAATGAGGGCGTAGCAGACGATGGCGGCGAAGGCTGCGCCGGGAATGGTGATCACCCAGGTTATGGCGATTTCGCGGGCTTTAGTCCAGCGCACGGCCTTGGGGCGCTCGGCGGCGCCAATTCCCATGATGGAGGTCGCGACGACATGGGTAGTCGAGACCGGCGCGCCGAGCAGCGACGCGGCGAAAATCACCCCGGCTGAGGTCAGTTGCGAGTCCAGGGCATGTAGCGGCCGCACTTTATAAATGGCAAAGCCCAGCGTGCGGACGATACGCCAGCCACCGGACAGGATGCCGAGCGTGATGGCGCTGGCACAGGCCAACATCACCCAGAACGGCACCGCAAAGTGTGGAATGAAGCCGCCTAACATCAGCACCAGTGTCAGTATGCCCATGCTCTTCTGGGCGTCATTGGCGCCGTGCGCAAAAGCGAGTCCGGCGGCAGTCAGAAATTGGGCTTGGCGCAGCTGTCGGTTAATGAGTGGGCGGGCGCCCGCGAGAAGGCGCAACATCAGCCGCTGCAAAGCGAAGCCAACCCAAAAGCCGATCAACGGTGAGAGCAACAGCGCGAGCAGCACTTTAGTGACGCCGGTGAAGTGACCGGTCATCGCCAGTTCCTGGAAACCCCAGACTACGCGCCCGGGGCCGCTGGCGACTACCACCGCACCGGCCAAGGCCCCAACCAGTGCGTGTGAGGATGAGGAAGGGATACCTTTCCACCAGGTCAGCAAGTTCCAGCTGATGGCGCCGAGCAGGCCGCTCACCAGAATCGTCAGCGCCGCGACGGGCGCCAAACCATCAAGGCTAACGAATTTGCCGATGGTGTTGGCCACCGCCGTGCCGCCGAGCAAGGGGCCGAGAAATTCAAAGCTTGCGACAATGATGACGGCTTGCGTGGGCGTCATTGCGCGCGAAGCAATGACGGTGGCGACAATATTGGCCGCATCGTGAAAGCCGTTGGTGAAGTCGAAGAGCAGTACCACCAAGACGGCGAGGATAGCCAAGGCAAACAAGGTGTTCATGCACGCAGCCTACTGGGCGTGCGCCAATTACCTGTTGACCTAACGCAAGCTAGGGCGCTGCCGTGGCGCTGGCGCCCTCGCTCACCCAGAGCAGCAAACCATCCATTGCATCTTTGGCGGCGGCGGCTTGGGGGTGATTGACCAAAAATACGACGATCCAGCGCTGGCCTTGGCTGTCGAGCACGTAGCCGGCGAGTGATTTGACGCCATCGAGCGAACCGGTCTTGATATGCGCACGACCGGCCAAGGCGGTATCGCGCAGACGCTTTTGCATGGTGCCATCGCTGGCGACAATGGGCAGTGAGGCGATGAACTCGGGCATCACGGGGCTTTGCCAGCCGTAGCGCAACAGGCTGGTTAGCTCGGTGGCGCTGAGGCGTCCGTCGCGCGAGAGACCAGAGCCATTACCTAGCACCAGTTGCGGCAGGGCGATATTTTTTTCGTTTAGCCAGCGACGTATGGCCTGATCGGCGGCGGCCTCGGTAGCGGGCACTGTTCGGCTCAGCGTCAGAAACAGTTGTCGGGCCATGACATTATTGGAAAACTTGTTGGTGTCGCGCACTATCTCCGCCAAACTCAGCGATGGTGACACGGTGAGCGGCAGTGCGGTGTCGGGTGTGCGGGCGACCCGCACGCTGCCGGTAAATTTGCCGCCTAGCTCGCGCCACAAGGAGCGGAAGCTACCGGCAAGCAGCTCGTCTGCGCGCATGGCTTGTATCGACCATTCACGCTCGCCGCAGCTTTCTGGGTAGTCGCCGCTCAGGCGCAGGCGGGTGATGACCGGTTGGCGTAACTTCCCCTGTTGCACAAGTGGCGTGGCGCTCAAGCGCTCACGCCAGTCGCCGCACGTCGTCGTTGTGCTCCGGCGCAGCCGGTTCTCGACGACGAGATTGTCGGGTGCAGGTTGTGCGCTGACCTCGATGCCAGGGCCCCGCTCTGCCGGGCGCAGCGTCAGAGTGAGCGCGTTGAAATTGAATAGGAGCGCATCCGGCTGCGCGTTGTAGGGGCGCAGCGGCTTGCCGTCAAACTCAGCGGGGTTGCTAATGTCCGGGGTAAAAGCACTGCGGTCAAGCACCAAGTCGCCACGAATATCGCGGATACCCCGGTCGCGTAGCTGGCGCAGCATTAGCCAGAAGCGGTCGTAGCTTAATTTCGGGTCGCCGTTACCGCGCAGGTAGAGGTTACCGGTCAGCACGCCCTCGTGAAGGGTTCCGTCGGTTAGCAGTTCGGTGGTCCAGTGGTAAGCCGGGCCAAGCTGGTCGAGTGCTGCCAGAGTGGTGACCAGCTTGATGACGGAGGCCGGATTGCGTGGGATGTCGGCGTTATGGGCGAGCAAGGGGCTGGCCGCGCCAACTTTTTGCACGACGACGCTGACACTGGCGGGCGGAATGCCGGCCGTCGCGAGCGCTCTCTCAGTAAATTCAGGAAGTGCTGCCTCGGCCGAAAAAGAAAAAAATATCAGTAAAAACAAATTGTTGGCTGTTTTTACCAATCTGTCACGAAAGAATATTGTGGTCATCATGCGATTCGGCACTTGAAAGCAGAGGCAAGCGACCCTATTATTAGCACTCGTTAGCCGTGAGTGCTAATAACTCATTGCAGTCGTTGCCGCGAGATATCGGTCAACGATGCTTTTTACCCTAATAAGGAGAAAACTCTATGAAAATCCGTCCTTTGCATGACCGCGTGATCGTTAAGCGTCTCGAAGAAGAGCGTAAGACCGCCTCTGGTATCGTCATTCCCGACGCTGCTGCTGAAAAGCCGGATCAGGGTGAAGTCAAGTCGGTTGGCGCCGGCAAGATTCAAGAAAACGGCACCGTTCGTCCCATGTCACTGAAAGTGGGCGATCGCGTTTTGTTCGGCAAATACTCCGGCCAGACCGTCAAAGTTGACGGCGAAGAGCTGCTGGTGATGCGCGAAGAAGACATCATGGGCGTGGTTGAGGCCTAATTGGCCCGTTACGTCTAACTATTTAACGAATTCAAGGAGATACATACTATGGCAGCTAAAGAAGTCCTGTTTGGCGATAGCGCGCGTCAGCGCATGGTTCGCGGCGTAAACGTTCTCGCCGACGCAGTTAAAGTAACCCTCGGCCCCAAGGGCCGTAACGTGGTTCTGGAGCGTTCATTCG
>CAZFSH010000079.1:0-10225 GCA_964521935.1 uncultured Propionivibrio sp. | reverse complement strand
ACTTTGAACAGCTTGGTGTAGTGGTTGGGTAGCAAGCGACTGAGCCAGAAGGTCGTTTTCGAGCGATGCCCCGTGACGATGCGCAAGTCGCCGCGCTCGATGCCGGCAATGATCTCGTCCGCGCAGGTTTCTGGCGAGGTCAGCATTACGGCTTCCGTGCCCTTCTGGAACATGTCTTCCTCACGGCCGGCGTTGGCGCAGAGCCGGCCGCCTTTGTCGATATTGGTTTTGATGCCGCCGGGGTGCACACACACGGCGCGCACGCCCGTGCCGTCGAGCTCGGACCACAGGCATTCGGTCAGGCCACGCACGCCAAATTTGGAAATGTTGTAGGCGCCCTGCGTCGGGAAAGCAACCAGCCCGAAGACGCTGGAGATATTGACGATGCAGCCGTCTTTCTGCTCAAGCATCATGGGCAGGAAGGCTTTGGTGCCGTAAATCACGCCCCACAGATTGATGCCGAGTTGCCACTCGATCTCTTCAAACGAGAGGTGGGCAATGGTGCCGGTCAGCGACGCGCCGGCGTTGTTGATCACGTAGTGGGCGGTACCGAAATCACGCTTGACGTCGGCGGCATGCTTGACCACGGCGGCTTTTTTCGACACGTCGAGCGTGTAGGTTTTGACTTTCGTTCCCTTGGGCAGCAGCTTCTTTGTCTCCGCCAGACCCTTGGTGTTGACGTCAGACAGCGCCAGTTGTGCACCTTTCAGGGCAAACCCTTGTGCCAGGGCGCGACCAATGCCCGAACCGGCACCCGTGATAACGACTACTTTTCCGTCAAATTCATTCATGACAACTCCAATCAATAAGGTAAATCCGTGGGGTAACGAGGGTGGGGAACCCTGGTCGCCAGCGTGTGGTCGCCAGCGTGTGGTAGTCAGCGTGTGGTAGTTAGGTTGCGTGGCGCGGAACGCGGCGGTTGACCTCACGCAAGAGTTGCAGCAAGGGCGGCAGGTTGTGCGCGACCAGCGGCTTGCCTGTGGTGAGCAGCGAGACCGTCAAATTGCGTTCCGGGTCGGCCCAGATAAAGGTGTTGATCAAGCCCACATGGCCGAAAGCCTGGCCGGTGTGCGGGCCGTATAGTCCATACGGTGCGCCACCGAGCATCATGCCCGGTGAGCAGCGCAGCGGCAGCTTGAGCACGCGGTCAAATTCATGGGGGCCAACTTCTTGCGTGGCGCGCCGGATGGCGAGCGGGCTGACAATCTGCTTGCCCTGGTAACGCCCTTGATCGAGCAGCATCTGGAAAAAGCGGTTCGACTCTTCGGCCGTCGCCACCATGTTGCCCGCCGGGATGGGTTTCTCGTAGAAGCGGAAATCATTGAACATCGTGCTTTCCGTTTCCACATCCATGCCCAGATATTGCCGGAAGTAGGTGCGCACCCGCTTCGGCACCTTGGCGCCGGTGACCTGGTCGCGGGCCATCAGGGCGAAGTCGCGTTGGTTCGCGCCATAGCCGAAGTAGCGCAAGCCGAGCGGTTTCTTGAAGTGCTGGTTCCAGTAGTGCGTGATGCGTTGCCCGGTGACTTTTTCCAACACGGCTTGCAAGATGGTGCCGCCGGTTATTGCGTGATAGGCGGAGGTGCGCCCATGGGCATCAATCGGCCGGGCGTCGCAGATCAGCGCCCACTGGCGTGCGTGGTCGCCCAGATTGGTGAAGTGCTCGGAGGCCGGAATGCCCGGTACACCGCCGCGGTGAGCGAGGATGTGGAACAGCGTAATGCGATCTTTGCCGTGCTGACCAAACTCGGGCAGGTAATGCGCCACGGGGTCGAGCAGATTGATCAGCCCCTCGTCGGCCAGCTTGTGGATCAGCATGGCGGTGACGGCCTTGCTCGCGGAATAGAGACAAGCGGGAGTGTTGGTCGTGACCAGCTCGGGTTCGTCGGTTTCTTGGGCGGCACCGGCTGCGTCGAGTTCACCAAAGCCGCGGGCGTAGCCCATGGCACGATTCAGGATCATGTGCCCGTTGCGCCGGACGCAAAACAGGATGGCCGGGTAATAGCCGGTGCAGTACAAATCTTCTACCGATGACCAGATGGCGTCTACGTCGTGCTGATGCAAACCGGCCGCTTCCGCCGGCACTTCGCCTCGCGTGTCAATATCGGTAATCGATCCCAGATCGGCGGGAATGGGTACGGTGCGTAGCAGCCGCTGGCCGATCGCAGAGCTGGCCGCCTTGCGATTTAGGGTGCGACCCAATGTATGAGTGAGCTTGCTGGAAGCACGTGAGGCGGCAGACAACATGGCAACTCCAAGGGATGTTCGGGGGAGGGGGGCGACTAGGACGGCTATGGCGTGGTGGCAAAGTGACGGGTAAAGCGCTCACTCTCCATCACCTGCGAGATCTCGCCAATGGTGGCGGGCGCTTCGGGTTTTTGCATGACTTCCGCCTCCAGATAGTCGGCGTAATCCGCCATCGCCGCCTGCGTGCTGGGCGCGTCGAAGCAGCGCACGATGCCGGCCATTTCCTGCGCCAGGCCGCGTGTCAGCTCCGTTTCATAACCATGATGGATGGCGTGGCGCGTTTCGCTGCAGGCGATAAGGCTGCGATGCGCCAGGCGTTCGGCATAGGTCTGCACTTTCGCCGTGAACTCGGCTTTCGGGAAGTGGTTGGTAATCAGGCCGATGCGTTGGGCTTCCTGCGGGCTGATCTGCTCGCAGGCCAGCATCAGCTCGATTGCCTTGGCCTTGCCGATCAGGCGGGTCACGCGCTGCGTGCCACCACCGCCGGCGAGGATGCCGATCAGCACCTCGGGCTGACCGATGGTAAAGCCCGCGTCGCCGACCATGAAACGAAAGTCAAAGCAGGCGCTTAACTCGGTGCCGGCACCGTTGCAGGTGCCATTGATCGCGGCGATGGTGACTTTGCGGCAGTTCTCAATGGCGAAGTAGGTCGCCGCCATCTGCGCCATGGCGAAGAGTGTTGGCGCGTAGGGGCGCACTCGGCGCATCGCGGCCAGATGCAGGCGCTCATACCAGGCAAAGCGGCGTACCAGACGGAAACCGAGTGCCGTATGCCAGCGCATGAACGCGCCCAGTACCGGCATGTTGAACAGCCGGCCCAAGGCCAGCTTGCGCACGTCGTGGCCACCCTGACGCAACTCCGCGACCGAGAAGTGAAAGACGTAGCGATCTTTCAGCCCACCGGTGAGCACCAGCACGCGCACGCTATCGTCTTTTTCGGCCGCACGGATGGCCTGATGGAGTTCAACCAGCGCATCGGTGGTAAGAAAGTTGACGGGCGGGTTGCACAGGGACAGCCAGAGTACCGGGCCTTGCTGACTGAGTTTCAGATAGCGATAGGTCATGCGCGAAGTTACCCGGCTCAGCAGTAGAAAAGCGAGGGGAAATGCCGCACTGCAGCCCTGCCGGGCAAGGCTGCAGGCGATTAAGGTGTTACGGTTTAACGCAAACGGTCGAGGCCGCCAATTTCCTTGAGCATGATGCGGTCGAGCACACGGTCCGGCAATATCTTGCGCAGGTACCACAGACCAACCAAGGGGTAACGGGTCTTCGGCTTGGGTGCCTCCAGGGCGTCGACCACGGCATTGATGACCACGCTCATCGGTTTGGCTTTTGCTAGCTCGCGCTCGACCACGCCTGCCATGTTTTCCGCGGCCTGAGCGAAGTCGGTGTGGCTATAGCGCTTGTCGCGCGTCGATTCGCTGCCCTTTTCCCAGACCGCCGTTTTGATCGCACCCGGTTCGATAGCGCTGACTTCGATGCCGTAGAGATTGAGTTCGGTGCGCATGCCGTCGGTTAGCGCTTCCAGCGCGTGCTTGGACACGGCATACGTTGCCACCATCGGGAAAGTCACGCCACCGCTGATCGAGCTCATGTTGACGATGCGGCCAGGCCCATGCGGACAGTTCTTGCGGGCGCCCAGTAGCGGCAGAAAGGCTTGGGTCACGGCCAGCACACCCACGACATTGATCTCGAAAACCTGACGGAATTCATCGAGCGGAATATGCATCAGCGGGCCGTTGTTGGCGATGCCGGCATTGTTGACCAGGCCAGCAAGACCCTGATCGCCGACGACCGCGCGAACCTGCTCGACGGCAGCGGGCAAGGCGGCGTGATCGGTGACGTCAAAAAGCAAAGGGGTAAACGATGGCCCGAGCTCTGACTGCACGCGCTGCCCATCGGCGGCTTTGCGCACGCTGCCAAACACATGGTAGCCGCGAGCGATCAATTCTTTTGCTGCGGCGTAGCCGATACCGGATGATGCGCCGGTGATGACGACATGTTTTTTCATTATTTTCCTCCTGGTTATTTTTAGGTCTAGCCTTAGAGCCTTTAGTCTTAGTGCGGTGGCCTGTGGCGTTTCATTATGCTGGATACAGTTTCACGTGCTACGCAAATGTTAACTATCGGAATTCCGCAAACCCGGCCAGAGGGGAAGTTTTTTCTTTTGCGGTTTTTTGATAGCGGCGTGACATGTGGCGTTCGACACTACCTACAATGCTTTAAACCATAATCAAAAACTACTCAGCGAGGAGCGCAGGCAAATGAAATTCACACAGATCTACACCGACGCACAAGGCGAAACCCACTTCGGCGATCTCGATCTTCCGGAGCAAGTCAAAGCATTTGGCCCGCCACCCAACCCGACCGGCGTTATGTCCGACTTCGGCGCGACGACCGGGATGTTTGTCTTCACGATGCCAGGTGGCACCAATGTGCCCGCGCACAATGCCCCGCAGCCCTACATCAGCATCATGTTGCAAGGCCGCGTTGATGTTACCGCTAGCGACGGCGAAACCCGCCGCTTCGGCCCCGGTGATGTGCTCTTTTGCAATGACCTCACGGGCAAAGGCCATACGACACTGTCAATTACTGACGTCACTGGCGCTTTCGTCAATCGCGCGTAGGCCTGATCCGTCCTACAACGACTGACTTTTGCGGCCTACGGCAAATCGATACGACGCGAGCCCTCAATCGTCAGCACGAAGTCCGGACCAAACAGCCCACCGGGAGTCTGCGCGCCGGGCTTGGCTTCGCCGGCGAGCGCGCGGCGGGCGATCTCCACCGCCGAATCGGCAGTGAACGCGTAGCCTTCTTTCGCTTCCAGATAGCTGCGCATCTGCTTGCCCTTGGCGTCGGTGGCGATGGCAATGAACTCCGCGGTTTGCTTATCGCGGTAGTCCTTGTCCGGGCCGGTGATCCAGCGCTTGGCTTGGGCGTTCAAAAAATCCTGCACCGCCTTACTTTGCAGCACGCCACGGAAAAAACCCGCCAGACGCATCATCGGCTTGGCGCCCGGCATCAAGCTCATGTACACCGCAATATTGGGGATGCCCGTGGTGCGCCAGGCCGAAGAAATATCGCCCCAGGGCAGGCCGACCAGCTTCACCCGCTTTCCCTGGAAGTCCATCACACGGCGGTCTGCACCAGAGGGGCGTTCCACCAGCACATTGTTTTCGCGCACGAGATTGGGCAGGCCCATGTTCTCGATGAAGGTGGCCACTGTGCCGCGCGACAGGCGCTCCAGGGCACGGATGTACAGTTCCAGATGCGTCGCATTGGGCATGCGTCGTTTCATATGTGCGGCCAGACAATCGCTGGGCACGACGTCCATGCCGGCGCCGGACAAGGCCATGATGCCGGCTTGCTGTAATGCCGCTTCCCGTGCGGCGATGGCGTCCATGACGTGATGTTCGCCCGTGATGTCGATGTAATGTGCCTTGGCGGCAATGCAGCCATCGAGCATGGGCTTGGACGTCAGCGAAAATGGTCCGGCGCAATGCAGCACCACCGACACCCCCGCCAGTCCTTCTTTCACCGCCGCGGCATCGTTCAAATCGAAGCTGCGATGGGGCAGGCCGAACTCTTTGCCGATAGCGGCGATTTGTTGGGCATTTCGCCCGGCGACGATGGGTTTCAGACCGCGCGCCACGGCGGTCGCGACAATTTGTTGGCCCGAATAGCCGTTGGCCCCATAGATCAGTAATGTGCTCATGGTTATCTCCTTTGAGCTTAGTCTAGGACCAAAACGTAGTCGTCGCGGCGCAGCGGACGGCTAAGGGTAATACTCATCATCGCTTGTCCGTCCTGGCGATCAAGTAAGGCCTGGAAGGCTTGCTTTGCCGAGCCCTCCAACGTCCGGGCGTACGCGGCGGCCTGGTCGAAGTGCCACAAACCACCGAGCGAACTGAGCCGATTGACGGTGACACCTCGCCAGTCATAGGAAATCGGCCCCAGTGTCGGATGCACCGTGCGCTGGCCGTCGTGTGCGACCAGATGTCCTGCCGGCAGATCGGCTTGGGCGCTGAGCCAGTCGCTAAAGCAGCGCGCATCAGCCTGCAGTTGCGGTGTCCAGTCCTGGAACATCAGGCGCAGCACAGGCTCCAGTGTTGCGGGGATGGCGTCGTCGGGCAGCCATTCCTCGGCGTGATCGTAAAACTCGCCATCGACGATCTGCGCGCGGTTCATGCGCTCGGTCCAGCGATAGACATTGGGTGCACGTTTCATCATCAGCGAGGCGGGCACTGGATCGCGCCCCAGGTGGGCAAACAATGGCGCCATCATGCCGAAATCGGCAATCGACGGCCGCCCGCCGAGCAGATAGGGGTGGTGCTGGAAGTGGACGTCGAGCAGGTCGAGCAGCGCTTCATGGGCCGCTTCGAAGGCCGGAACTGTCTCGGGCACGATGCCCAGATGGGGCAGCCAGCCATTGAAGTAGCTCATGAACTGAGCGCCGGCGGCAAGACGCTCGGCGCGATCCGAGCCGTGGTGCATGGCACGGCCAAATTCAGCTTGCAGGAAGTGCTCCTGTTGGTCGCGGTAGCTCCAGCGATAGTGCATGGCAGCGGGCAGCAGGCATTCCGAGCCGTAGCCGTCGAGCAGATACGCGACGGCGCGCTGCACCGGCGTCGTGGGAATCATTGGCACCATGGGCGAGTCGGGGTAGCGGCGCTCCAGTTCGGCAATGATCTCGGTGGTGTCCTGAAAGAACTCGCCCTGGCCGATTTCCAGAATCGGCACCACGACCAGACGCACCGCCGGCACCACCTCGGTCTTGAAGCGCGGGTGGCTGGGGTAGAGCTCACGGAAGGGCAAGCCTTTCTTGATCAGGTAGGAACGCAGCTTGCCGGTGTAGAGCGAATGCGGCGTTCCCCAGAGAGTGAGCGTTGCCGGTGAGGAGTTTGTGTTGGTTGTCATGGTCGGTCCTTAGTTTGCGCGCGGAGTTGCCGAGGAAGTTGTTCAGGGCAGATAGCTGCAGGAATCGTCGTAGCCGCAGCCCTGATAGGTATTGGTCAGGTTGTCACGCATGATGTGGGCGATACCCCCGGCGCGGCGTGGTTCGATGGCCAGGTCTTTGTCCAGCACCTTGACGTCAAATTTCCAGCCAGCGGGTAAGTTAAGCTTGCTGCCGAGTTGATCCATGTTCTCCATACTCAAGGTGGGGGCGACCTGTTGGCCATAGACCTGCAGCACCCAGGTTTTGCCTTCGGGCGCGCGCAGCAGATACACCGGCTTGCCTTTCTTGTACAGCCAGTTGGTGTCACGTTTGATCTGATGGGCTTGATAGAAATTGCCGGTCATGCCCGCCTTCAGCGCCTCGGCATTCATCGATGCCACCCAGATGGCCTTGACGCCCTGGAACGACAGCGTTTCGCCGGCCTGATAGAAAAAGATTTCATCGGCCGCCCAGAAGCGCTTGAGATTCAAGGCGACAAAGCCAACGCCCAGATCAGTCGCCAGTTTCTTGGCGTCCAGATGCGCGGTACGCTCCGCCGTGCAGTTCTCGAACCCGGTCGAGTTGTATACCTCGGCCGTGGCCGCAGCACCCTGGCCGACAATAGGGATCACTTCACACCAGGCATGGCCACGCTGGTTGGGCACATGCAGGCTGATGCCTTCGATCGGACCGGGTTTGAGTACGGTTTGTGCCATGGCGGGTACCGACAATAGGCTTACGCCCGTGAGTACGCCGGTGAGCAGTGTGCTGAGGCGTATTGTGCGAGTGATCATTATTTCTCTCCATAGGTGTCGTTTTTTTGGTCTCGCTACCAGCGAGTTTTGCCGCGAGAAATTATGAAGATTGCATCGCGCATAAAGTTAATATTAGATGCCAATATAAAACCCCACCATCAGCCGCACGCATTGATTCGTTCATGCCTCTTTACGAACCCGTCATTCCCATCCGCTATGCTGCTGTGTTGCTCGATACGGTGCGTGACATCGCTCCAGCGTGCATCACGCCCCTGCTGCGCGCCGGCGGTCTGTCGTCTAGGTCGTTTGCCGAGACATCAGGTTCGCTGAGTATCAGCCAGTTCGACCGACTTGTCTGCACTGCGAGTGAGCTGGTCGGGCGCAGCGATCTGGGCTTTGAGTATGGGCTGCGTCTGGGCATCGAGCATCATGATCTGCTCAGTCTGGCTTTGACGCGCTGTCGAACTGCAGACGAATTGCTCGGCATGATGGCGCGCTATTGGCGCATGACCACTACCTGCTTTCACATCCAGTACCGGCGCGAGGGCGGCGTGGGTGAAGTCACGTTTCGTCCGGTTGCCCCCATGAGCTCGCTGACACTGCATGTGATGGAGGAAATGTTTGCGGTTAGCTTCCAGCGCGACATTATGGCCATGACCGGGAATCAATCCGGGTTGCGCATTTACCTCTCAATTGCCAAGCCTGCTCATAGTGAGCGCTACCGTGCAGCGCGCCCCACACAATTCAGCTTTGCCTCGGAAAAGTTGCCGCAGGTGCGCTGTGTGCTGGCGCCGGCTTTGCTACAAACCAGTTTGGTCCATAGGGCTGAACTCAATGGTGTGACGAGTGGCGGGGTAACGCTGAACGACAGCGCACCAGCACGCACCCGCCAGTACGCCGATTTCGTACAGATGATTCTGGACGAGGCCGAAGGCACGCAACCCGATCTCCATGCCTTGGCACATTGGCTGAATGTCAGCCCGCGTTCCCTATTGCGTTATTTGGCCGCGGAAGGAAAAACCCTGCGCGCGATGGGCGCGGAAACCCGCTTTCGCCGAGCCTGTTATCTGCTCAGCCAGACTACACAGCCGATCGGCCAGATTGCCCAGCGCTTGGGGTACGGCAGCACGATCGCGTTCAGCTATGCCTTTCGTCAGCGCGCGGGCATGGGGCCGCGCGATTATCGTGATGGCAGTAGAGAGCAGTAATTTGACATTGCGTGTTCCAGCCGCGCGCACTGCTAACCATCTATGGCACCCGCTGAATTGACGCGCTCGCGCAGCGCGAATTTTTGAATTTTGCCAGTGGATGTTTTCGGTAGTTCGGTGAAGAAAATCTGCTTGGGCACTTTGAAGCGCGCCAGCATGCTGCGGCAGTGCTCGATCAGATCCACTTCGCTGACGCCCGCACCCGGTTTGACTTCGACAAAGGCGCAGGGCACCTCGCCCCATTTTTCGTCCGGTTTGGCGACCACGGCGGCAATCATCACGGCGGGGTGGCGATAGAGCACTTCTTCGACTTCCAGCGAGGAGATATTTTCACCGCCAGAAATGATCACATCTTTCGAGCGGTCTTTGATCTTGACGTAGCCATCGGGGTGCATCACCGCCAGATCGCCCGTGTGGAACCAGCCGCCGGCAAAGGCTTCGGGGTTCTTCAGATAACCCTTCATCACGATATTGGCGCGGAACATGACTTCGCCCATGGTCTCTCCATCCCACGGGACTGGTTGCATGGTCTCCGGATCAAGCACGGTAATGGCTTCCTGCAGGTGGTAAGGCACGCCTTGGCGGCCATTGCGTTCGGCGCGGTTGGCAATCGACATCTCGCGCCAGTCGTCCTGCTTGGCGCACACCGAGGCCGGGCCATAGGTTTCGGTCAGGCCATAGACGTGGGTGATATCAAAGCCGATGCGTTCCATACCTTCGATCACCGATGCTGGCGGCGCAGCGCCAGCGATGAGTGCCTTGACCGAGTGGTTGATGCCGGCACGCATGGCATCGGGCACGTTGATCAGCATGCTATGCACAATCGGGGCGCCGCAGAAATGGCTGACCTTATGGGTGCGGATCAGTTCGTAAATCATGGCGACATCGACGCGGCGCAAGCAGATATTGGTGCCGGTATTGGCGGCCATGGTCCAGGGGAAACACCAGCCATTGCAGTGAAACATCGGCAGCGTCCACAGATAAACGGCATGCTGTGGCATGCCCCAGGAAACGATATTGCTGGTTGCGTTCAAGTAAGCACCACGGTGGTGATAGACCACGCCCTTGGGGTTGCCGGT